>JBOGJW010000076.1:0-3701 GCA_050745245.1 Terriglobia bacterium
GAATCCGCCCTTGTGGAACAAGTGGAACCCTCCTGAAAAAATGAGCATCATCTTCGATCCGGTGTTCCAGGAGTGGATTGACTATCGCTGTCAGGTAATGGCGGATGCGCTGGGCGAGATGGCGGCGCTGATACGATCTTTGAATACCGAGGTCGTCATCGAGATCAACCCCGGCGGCATCACCGGCGCCAACCGCCCCTGGAATAATGGCGTAGACCACTAGCGGCTCCTGAAGCACACGCAGGTGTTTTGGTCCGAGGAGAGGAACGAGCCGGAGTACTTGCCCGACGGACGGCTGATTTCGACGATCCGAAGTTATAAGCTCGCCCGCACCTATAAGAACATCCTGCTGGCATACACCGCGGATAGCGAACCGGCCATCGGGGAGTGCCTGGCATTTAATCAGACGATTGGCTTCGCGGGGACAAACCCGCTTACGCCGGAGATGGTGAAGTACATCTCCTTCTACCGCAAGAACCGCGACCTGTATCTTGGATCGCAAGACCTGGCATCGGTCGCTGTGCTGCGCTCGTATCCTTCGATCACGTATCACAATGCCCGAGCGCAGCTTAGCGCAATTCTGTTTGAGCAGGCGCTGATTCAGTCGCGCATTCCTTTTCACCTGATCTTCGACGAGCACCTCAGCCAGCTTTCGCCCTCGCGCTCGAAGGTTTTGGTCCTTCCGAACTCGGAGTGCCTCTCTGACGCACAGCTCGCGGCGATTCGCCGGTTTGTTGAGGCCGGGGGCGGGCTGGTTGCCACTGAGCAGGCGGGCCTGTACGACGAATGGCGGCGGCTGCGCACGCAGCCGGGGCTGGCTGGGCTTGTGGACCACCAGGCGCCGGCGGCGGCATACGAAGAGCGGGTGGCAGCGACCGCCGAGACGGTGGGCTTGCTCGTGCGGAAGCAGTTTGGCCAGGGGCGCGTAGTCTACTTCCCCGGGATTGAATTTGACGGCCCGCTGCCGCCGCCCGAACCCTATTTCGCGATCGGCAGGCAATTTTGGAAGCGGCCGAAAAATTGGGAAGGGCTCATCGACGGCGTTCGCTGGGCGGCGCGCGGAGATATCCCACTCGAGACGCTTGGTCCCGATTTTCTGATCGCTAATCTCGTTGAGCAGCCCGAGAAGCGGCGCAGGCTGGTTCACCTGGTGAATTACAATTTCCGCAACGAGCCTTCCATCGAGCAGATCGACGTCAGGTGTTCGGCGCCGGAGGGAGAATCCGTCCGCGCGGTGACCGTTTACTCGGCTGATCTTGAAAGCGCCGTCTCTCTGAATTTCCGGATGCAGGGCTCGACAGCCGTCTTTACCGTTCCAAAACTCAACGCCTACTGTGTGGCGGCAGTGGGCTGGTAGGCCAGGAGGATGGTAACCGTGAACCGAAGACAGTTCGCTACTCAGACCGGCTCAATCCTGCTAGCTCCCGCGCTGCTTCAGCTTCGCGCGGATGCGCAGCCGCAGGCGAATTCTACTCGCCCCTATAGCGACGAAATGCCGGATATGCTGGTCGCTTACATGGAGGGCAAGCTAAACCGGCTCGCGGCGAGCTGGGACGCCAAGCGGGCTCGAATCACCACCGCCGCAGAGGTTGAAGCCCGCAATGCGTTCGTCCGCGCAAAGTTTCTGGAAATGCTGCACCCGTTCCCGGCAAGAAATCCGCTGAACGCGCGTACCGTGAAGGTGTTAAAGCAGGACGGCTACAGGATCGAGAACGTTATGTTTCAGAGCCGGCCCGATTTCTGGGTAACGGGAAACCTCTACATTCCCGAATCCGGCAGCGGGCCCTTTCCGGCAATCATCTCGCCGTGCGGGCACTATCCACTGGCCCGCATGTTGCCTCAATACCAGAGCGTTTACCTGACGTTGGTGAAGAGCGGGTTCGTAGTGCTGGGTTATGATCCCATCGGGCAGGGTGAGCGCCGCCAGTACTGGAACCCTGAAACGGGCGTTACTGAGGTAGGGGGTCCAACCACCGAGCACTCCATGCCGGGCCAGCTTCTGATCCTGCTCGGCGAAAACCTGACGCAGTATCGCGTATGGGACGGGATGAGGGCGATCGATTATCTGCTCACGAGACCGGAGGTGGACGGTAAGCGCATCGGCTGCGCGGGGCATTCGGGAGGCGGCACGCTCACCAAGTTCATTACCCTGGCCGATGAGCGCGTAAAGTGCGCGGCGATTATCGAGGGTGGAACGGCAAACCGCTGGCCCGTTCATTTGGCGCTCGGGGAGCCGTTGGGGCCTTCCGATGTGGAGCAGAACGTCTTCCCCGCCGCCCTATACGGTGTCGACAACGTTGATATGCATGCGGCGATCGCTCCGCGGCCGCTCCTGGCGGCGATCGAGCACTACGCGCCGGCGTTCGACCGCGCCGCGCAAGCGATTCGCGATCGCTATCGCCAGCTCGGCGCGCCGGAAAAATTCACCACCGTTTCTTCGGATGACCCGCACGCCTGGACGCCAAAGCTGAGGCTGGCCTCGGCGGACTGGTTCTGCCGCTGGTTTTACAATCGCAAGGGACCGGAGCACGAGCCGGTGTTTCGGACCGAGGCCCCGCAGACGTTGTATTGCACGCCGGACGGCTCCATCCGTTACTCGCAAACCGGTCAGACTGTTTTTTCGATAATCCTGAACAAGCAGGCCCAGCTTCCCCCAGCGGCAGAGGCCCCGGGCAGCGAGTCCTATGCCAGCGGAAACCGTGATAAACTTCGCAACCTGCTGCGCTATCGAAAATCCGGCCAGCCCCTGGAGCCGCGGCACGTAGTGACCACGCCGCGCGAGGGATACAGCGTCGAGAAGGCTCAATTTTTGTCGGACCCGGGCGTCTACATTCCAGCGTGGACCTATGTGCCCGAAAATCGCACCGGCAGCACGATTCTTTACGTCAGCGATGAAGGCGTCGAGCACGAGGGCATGGAATTCGAGGGGGCGGAAGGTTCGGGGATGACGTATGGCGTGCTCGATACGCTGGCCCGCGCCGGGAACCTGGTGGTCGCAGTAGATGTGCGCGGGATCGGGCAAACGCGGCCGCCCCATGCTTCGGAATCGGAAGGCAAACCGTTCGGGCAGCTTTTTGACGTGGATACGGCCATCGCCTACTGGGCGTGGTTCGTGAACGAGTCGCTGCTGGGTATGCGCGTGCAGGACGTTGTGCGCAGCGTCGATTACTTGGCGAGCCGCAGCGATACCGATGTTAATCACCTGCGCGTGATTGGAAAGGGAAACGGCGGTTTATGGTGTCTTTATGCCGCCGCGCTCGATTCGCGCATTCGCTCACTCATCTGCGTGCGCAGCCTGCTTTCCTACCGCTCGCTGGCCGAAGTAGACCGCTATCTCTACGGCGCGGACGTTTTCATTCCCGGCGTTCTCTTGCAGCTTGACATCCCGCAGATCGCCGCCGCGCTCGCCGGGCGCCCGCTGGCTTTAGTGCAACCCACGGACGCAATGAAACATATGGTGGATTCGGCCACGGCGCAGGAGGCGTACGCCTGGACGCAAGCAGTCTATGAAGCGGCGGGTGCAAAAACGGCTTTTCGGATTGAAACCGAAGGCGCGGACCTTGCGACTCCGGGTCATTACATGGATCTCATGCGGACCTTCGACGCGATTTGAAGCGCGGAGCCGGTCTAAGCTGTACCGGCGGTCTGTGACCGCCGGTTGTTATTTTCCAATTAAATTCGGCGCTCATAGAGCGCTGCTA
>JBOGJW010000077.1:0-6568 GCA_050745245.1 Terriglobia bacterium
CGTCGATTTCCCCGCCGCGCTCCGCCGTCCGCGCCAGGACGATGATGCGCCCGGGAAGCACTTCCGCAAAGCCGTCGCTCACGGCCATGCGCTGCGTCGAGCCACTGTGCTCGTAGGAGAGCACTCCCGCTTTGAGCTCTGAAACTAAGGGCGCGTGGCCGGGCAGAATGCCGAGAACGCCGCTCTTTCCGGGGAGCGTAACTGAGGTGGTCTCTTCGGACACCACGAGGCGTTCGGGAGTGACCACCTGCAGTTGGATAGCTTGCGGCAGCGTGTACTCCATAACTGGTCACCACAAAGGCACAAAGACACAAAGCAAAAACAGATTTTTACCTCTGTGTCTTCGTGCCTCAGTGGTGAATTCCCCTTAGCTTTTCAGAGTGCCGGCCTTGGCAAGCGCTTCTTCGATCGTCCCAACCATATAAAACGCCTGCTCGGGCACATCGTCGTGCTTGCCGTCGGCGAGCTCCTTAAACCCGCGAACGGTATCTTCCCGCTTCACGTACTTGCCCTCGAGTCCGGTGAACTGTTCCGCAACGAAGAAGGGTTGTGAAAGGAACTTCTGAATCTTGCGGGCGCGCCCGACGATAAGCTTGTCCTCGTCGGAAAGCTCATCGATTCCGAGAATCGCGATGATGTCCTGCAGGTCCTTGTATTTCTGAAGCACGGCTTTTACCTGCTGCGCCACGGCATAGTGCTCGTCGCCCACAACGCGCGGGTCGAGGATGCGCGAGGTCGAAGCCAGCGGATCGACGGCGGGATAAATGCCCAGTTCAACGATCTGCCTTGAAAGCACCGTAGTGGAGTCGAGGTGAGCGAAGGTGGTGGCCGGGGCCGGATCAGTGAGGTCGTCCGCGGGCACGTAAACCGCCTGCACGGAGGTCACCGATCCCTTCTTTGTTGATGTGATCCGCTCCTGAAGCTCTCCCATTTCCGTCGAGAGATTCGGCTGGTATCCCACCGCTGACGGCATGCGCCCAAGCAGCGCCGAAACCTCCGAGCCCGCCTGCGTGAATCGGAAAATGTTGTCGATGAAGAGCAGCACGTCCTGGCCTTCGACGTCACGGAAGTACTCGGCAACTGTCAGCCCGGTAAGCCCCACGCGCAGGCGCGCGCCGGGCGGCTCTGTCATCTGGCCGTAGATCAGCGCCGCCTTCGATTTGTCGGAATTCCCCGGAGCGATCACGCCCGATTCGGTCATTTCAAGCCACAGATCGTTGCCTTCGCGCGTGCGTTCGCCCACTCCGGAGAACACCGAAACCCCTCCGTGCTTCATGGCCACGTTATTGATCAGCTCCATGATAATCACGGTTTTGCCGACTCCCGCGCCGCCGAAGAGCCCCGTCTTTCCGCCCTTCAGGTAAGGCTCGATCAGATCAACCACCTTGATTCCGGTCTCAAACATCTCCATCCAGATATTCTGCTCATCCAGCGCCGGAGCGTGGCGGTGAATCGGGAAACGAAGGTTGGTGACCACCGGCCCGAGCTTATCGACGGGCTCTCCGATGACGTTCAGCACGCGGCCAAGCGTCGCTTTGCCCACCGGCACCATGATCGGCTCGCCCGAGTCGATCGCTTTCATGCCACGCACCATGCCCTCGGTGGGCTCCATCGCCACGCACTTAACACGGCCTTCGCCCAGGTGCTGCTCCACTTCGGTTACCACGTCAATTGCCGCGGGAACATCGAAGCCGTCAGAAGTAATGCGCACGGCGTTAAAGATCGCGGGCAGGTGCCCTTCCTCAAACGCCACCACCACCACCGGGCCGGTGATTTCCACCACTTTTCCTTCTTTAGTTCCCGTCACAGGTTTTCCTCTCAACTCGTAATTTCTGAAATTCGTGGCGCAGCGCGGCCTTGCGGCCGCATCCAAACGCTGTTTTCAGTCGTTCCCGCGAAAGCGGGAATCCATTTAATCAACGGGCTCCCGCTTTCGCGGGGGTGACGAACCGCGGAAACAATCAGCTCTGCGCCGCTGCGCCGCTCACGCTCTCGATAATCTCTTTCGTAATCGCCGCCTGCCGCACGCGGTTGAGCCGCAGCGTGAGCGAGCCGATCAGGTCGCTGGCGTTGTTGGTGGCCGTGTCCATGGCGGTCATGCGGGCCGCGAACTCGGCGGCCTGCGATTCCAGCAGCGCGCGATAGATTTCCGCCTCTACATAGCGCGGCAGCAGGCGGCTGAGGATCTCCGCGGGGGGCTGCTCGTAGATGTAATCCACCAGGATTTCTCCCGGCGCGGGCTCCGCCGGCTTGATCGGCAGCATGCGCTCGACGGTGAGGTTCGGCGCGAATAGCGACTTGAATTCGTTATAGATCAGGTCAACGGCGTCGACCGCTTCTTCTGCATACAGCTTGGTAACCTGCGCGGCGAGTTGCTGCGCGTCCGAGAACGACACGCGCTTCTGAAACAGGTTCACGTATTCGCCGGCCAGCGTCACGGGGCGCTTGCGAAAGAAGTCGCGTCCCTTGCGCCCGGCGGCCACCATCTGAATCTCTTCGCCGCGACGCCCGGCGAGGTACCTCTGCGCCGCACGCAGCAGGTTGGCATTGAACGCGCCGCACAGCCCGCGATCCGCGGTGACCAGCACCAGCAGCACGCGATGAACGGGCCTTTCCGCGAGCAGCGGATGACTGCGGTCCTCGACGCGCGCCGCCAGGCTGCTCAGGAATTCGCGCATCTGCTTTGAGTACGGACGGCCGTTCAGCACGGCCTGCTGAGCGCGCCGGAGCCGAGCCGCCGCAACCATCTTCATCGCGCGCGTGATCTGCTGCGTATTTTTCACCGACCGGATTCGCCGGCGAAGGTCCAGAACGCTGGGCATTTTCGTAGAGGCAACTTTACGTCGCCATCGATGGTTAGAAGTGGCGGCGTAAAGCCGCCGCTACGGCTACGCTTTCATCACCGCTTCGCGCTCGGCCTTGAATTGAGACTTGTACTCGTCGAGCGCTTTGCGAATGGCGCCGCGCAGCTCATCGTCCAGCGCCTTCTTCGCCGACATGGTCCGCAACATCCCGGGATTTGAGGTTTCGACGAATTCGTAGAGCCCCTTCTCGAACGGGCGGCAATCCTCGAGCGCGAGATCATCGAGGTAGCCGTTGGTTCCGGCGAAGATGATGAGGATCTGTTTTTCTACGGGTAGGGGTTGATATTGATCCTGCTTCAGGATTTCGGTGAGGCGGCGCCCGCGGTTGAGCTGCGCGAGCGTGGCCTTATCAAGATCGCTTCCGAACTGTGAAAATGCCGCCAGCTCGCGGTACTGCGCGAGGTCCAGGCGCAGCGTACCGGCTACCTGCTTCATCGCCTTGATCTGGGCGTTGCCGCCGACGCGCGAGACGGAAAGGCCCACATCCACCGCCGGACGCACGCCGGCGTTGAACAAGTCCGCCTGCAAGTAGATCTGCCCGTCTGTGATCGAGATCACGTTGGTCGGAATATAGGCCGAGATGTCGCCCGCCTGGGTCTCAATAATCGGCAGCGCGGTGAGCGAGCCCGCGCCCTGCTCCTTGCTCAGCTTCGCCGCGCGCTCGAGCAGGCGCGAGTGAAGGTAAAAAACGTCCCCCGGATAAGCCTCGCGTCCAGGCGGACGGCGCAGTAGCAGCGAGATCTCACGGTATGCGACAGCGTGCTTAGAAAGGTCATCGTAAATCACCAGCACGTGCCGCCCGCGATCGCGGAAATATTCGCCCATCGCGCAGCCTGCGTAAGGAGCGATGTACTGCATGGGAGCGGGCAGCGAAGCGCTTGCGGCTACGACAATACAGTAGGGCATGGCCCCCTGTTGCTCGAGCGTCGCCACCACCTGGGCGATGGTCGAGCGCTTCTGGCCGATGGCCACGTAAATACAAATCACGTCGCCGTCGCGCTGGTTGATGATTGTGTCGATCACCACCGCGGTTTTGCCGGTCTGGCGGTCGCCGATGATCAGCTCGCGCTGCCCGCGGCCAATCGGGATCATGGCGTCAATCGACTTGATTCCAGTCTGAAGCGGCTCGCGCACGGGCATCCGGTCCACCACCCCTGGCGCCAGCCGCTCGATCGGGCTGAACTCCTGCGTCGCGATCGGACCGCGGTCGTCGAGCGGCCGGCCCAGCGGGTCCACCACGCGCCCAATCAGTTGTTCGCCCACGGGAACCGACATGATGCGGCCCGTGCGCTTAACAACGTCGCCTTCCTCAATCTTGGTGTAATCGCCCAGCAGCACCGCGCTGACCTGGTCTTCCTCGAGGTTCAGGGCGAGGCCGGCCACTTCGTGCGGCAAGCTGAGTAGCTCGCCCGCCATAACATTGTCGAGCCCGTGGATGCGTGCGACGCCGTCGCCGACGGAGATCACCGATCCCACCTCGCTCACCGAAACGCTGCGATCAAAGTTCTCAATCTGGTCGCGGATAATGCTTGTGATTTCGTCAGCTCTGATTTGTGGCATATTCAATCCTCTGCCGACTTCCGCCTTCGCGGGGGTGACACAAGAAGTCATTCCCGCGAAAGCGGGAATCCAGGCCCTAAGCGGCGCTCCCGGCCTCCAGTTGCTCGCGGATGCGGTCCAGGTATCCGCGCACGCTTCCGTCGTAAACGGTGCTTCGGATTTGCGCCCGGGCGCCGCCCAGCAGCTCAGGATCAACCTGGTACTGGATGTCCACCTTCTGGCCGGTGAGCTTGCCGAAGCTCTCGCGCAAAAGTCTCTGCTGCTCCTCGGAGAGCGGCAGCGCGGAAGCGACCGTCATGCGCACGACGCCCAGGCGCTCGTTCACGAGCTCCTGATAGGCGGCCATAATGTCGTCGAGCAGGTTGAGCCTGTAATGCGCCAGCAGGACGCGCAAAAAATTGCGGGCGAGCTCGGGCGTTTGAAGACGGTCGAGGATTGCGTCCAGAAGGCCGCTCTTCTGATGCGGCGCCACGGCGGGACTGTCAAACGCCTCGCGCAGCTCGGCGCTTTCCGCGTAAACCGCAGCGAAGTCGCCAAGCGCGCCCCGGAGCGCGGAATAGTCCGCCTTCGGTCCCGCCGCCTCGACGAGCGCGCGAGCGTAGCGATACGCCACGGCCATTGGCATGAGTGAGCCCTCAGATCTGTTTCAGGGGGTCTGACGATAACACGGCAATCTGGTTAAATAGTCTGCTGAAAACCATGTCCAAACAGCGTAGCAGCGATTTTATACTGCCATCAGCCTTTGTAAATCCGCCACTCCTTTCGGCAGGCCGCTTACGATGGCCGATGAGAGGAATAACCATCCGGTGGAAGCCCTTCGACGAATCGGCTGAGCAACCGGGCCTGGCCTTGGTCATCCAGTTTCTCCCGGATCATTTTTTCAGCGCGTTCACTGGCCTCGCGCGCTGCGAAGTGCTTGAGCTCCAGCTTCGCGGCCAGCGCCGCCGCCCGGATCGTCTGCTCCGCGGCTTCCAGGATTCGCGCCGACTCTTCCGCGCTCGCCCGGCGCATCCGCTCCCTTTCGAGGTCGATCTCCTTCAAGGCGGAAGTTTTGAGCGCCATGACCTCCTGCTCCAGCCGCCGCAGTTTTTCTTCCGCGCCCTCAAGCTCGGCGCGCGCGGCGGCAAGCGCCTTCTGTCCGCCCTCCAGACTCTCGCGGACGGCGGACGAGCGCTGCACAAAGAACTGCGCCACTGGCTTGCGCAGAACGTAAACGAGCACGATCACAAGGATCGCAAGGTTAATCCACTCAAAAATGCCGGTGTGATGAGACGCCCCCTCGCCGGTCGCGGGCGCGGCCGTCAGAATCGCAGGCGCGCCGGCCAAGCAGGAAAGGAACAGAACCACCAATTTCAGCAGCAGGCGTTTCATCGCGCTTCAACCCTGGGCGAGCCGCCATCTTCAAGAATGCGCCCGGTAATCTCGGCCGCCAGCGCCTGGCTGGATGCGGCCAATTGCTCCTTGGCGCTCGCCACCTCCGCCGCCACTGCCGCCTGCGCTTTCTTTACCAAGCCCTCCGCGCGCTCGCGCGCCGTTTTGAGCGCGGCGTCCCGCTCCGTTAGCGCGTTGCGGCGCTCCTGTTCACGGGAGTTGTAAACTGCCAAGCGGGCCGCCCTCAGTGCGTCGTCGTATTCCTTGGATTTCGCCGCGGCGGCGGCAATCTGCTCGCGTGCAAATTCCTGCGCGCCAGTACTCGCCTCCGCACGCCTCTTCGTCACTTCCGCAATCGGGCGAAAGAAAATACGCTCCAGGATGACCAGAAGAATGATGACGATGATCGCGGTAGGAATACTGCTGAGAAAATCATACTGCAGCAGTTTTAGCGTGTCGCCCATTCAAGGTTAAGCGATACTCTATGCGGCACGAACGGCCTGTATCGAGTTTTGATGCTAGCATGCCGGTTTCAGGGATGTCAACGAACAGCCCGCTGCGAGCTAACCCAACTTCCACGGTCGCCGGAGTGAAGTAATGTGTTTACAGGAAGTTGCGATTTCATTCCGTCACTATGTAGAAGTCTCGTGCCAGGTTTTCACAAGATTCATGACCTCGGCCGGAATCCTAAGGGTCGGGTAGATTTCCCGATGAATCGGTTCTGGCGTGGTTCCCTTGCGAATTTTCAGAACCCTGCCGTCGCCGGTGGGGAG
>JBOGJW010000078.1:0-7880 GCA_050745245.1 Terriglobia bacterium
ACTTCGCAGGGTGGAAACCTCTTGGCTGCGGGTGGACTACCACAAAGTCGGTTGCTTAGACGAGGCGCTCGATGTGATGGGCGCAACCGACGAGCGCTGTCAATACTCGGTGGCATGGATCGATTGCCTCGCGCGCGGGCGCTCTCTCGGCAGGTGCGTATTGATACAAGGGAACCACGCGGGCGCTGCCGAAGCCGGCACGCGCGAGTTGCTCCCGGCGCCGGCGCGGCCGCGATTCCCCACACCTTTTGATCTCCCCTCATTCGCCCTCAACAGCCTCTCGGTACGCGCGTTCAACACGCTCTATTATCATCTGCACCGCGAGGCGACGCACCGCCTCGTACACCTGGACAAATTCTTCTACCCACTAGATGGCATTGAGGACTGGAACCGCCTTTACGGACGTCGCGGATTCGTTCAATACCAGTTGGCGCTGCCCCTGGATGCAGGACGGAGTGTGCTGTGCCTGATCCTCAGCCGTCTTGCCGAGTCGCGCCGGGCTTCTTTTCTGGCGGTGTTTAAGCGCTTCGGGCGAGGCAATCAAGGGCTGCTTTCCTTCCCGATGGAAGGCTACACGCTCTCGCTGGATATTCCCGCCGCGCGCGGCGTCGAGGGTTTTCTCCACGAAATAGACAAGACTGTAGTCGCGCATGGCGGGCGCCTTTACCTCGCCAAAGATGCCGTGCAGAAACCTGAGACTTTCGCAGCCGGCTACCCGGGCCTGCATCGATTTCTGGAAATTCGGCGCGAGATCGATCCCAGCGGGCTCTTCAGCTCGTCCTTGGCGCGGCGGCTCCGGCTGTAGCGCCGGCGTCCCCACCCGGCGCTGAGCGGGTTGCGCAGACCTCCGCTTCCGGGGTCTGCGGCTCTTCTTCAAGGAAAGGCCGCGGACCTGAAAAACGCAGGTCTGCGCTACGCTGCTCCCATTCTCCGGATGTAATTGCCGCTATAATCAGAAGTGCTCCTGCCGGTGTTGAACGACTCGCTCCAGTTGACCTCTTGAGCTTCGCAACCGCGCCTTAACCGGAGAGCGGAGCCCGCAGAAGCGAACAAACGTGCCGCCAGCTAATTTCAGTTTGTCCCCGGAACCGTGTTCGCCCTCGCGCTGGACCATCGTGTACAGGTTTGCAGCCGGAGGCGCTGCAATCGGCTTTCTTGCCGGCGTGCTCGAGGCGGGGCTGCTCTTCACGATCCCGCGCGCGGGCGGGCTCCTCCACCCCGATGTGCGCTACGTCATCTGGTTTCTCGCGCCTCTTCTCGACCTCTGCGCCGGGGCGCTGGGTGGCTTCTTGCTTGGCCTCCTTGCCGGCGCGCTGGGAAATTCGGGTTTGCCACGGGGCCTGGTGGCGGCGTTCGGCCTGGGGCTCGCGGCCGGGTATGCCGCGTGGATGCTTCAGTGGTTCCGCGTCATTTTTCCGCGCGGGTTCGCGCCTCCCGCGATATGCTTCGGTATTATCTTCGTCGCGTCGTTAATACTCTTTAGTCTCCGACCGCGCGGCGCGCCGCTCTTTTTCAATTTAGTGCGGGGCGCAGTGTGGCGCCGCCTGGGATTCGCCGAACTCGTCATCACCGGCGTGCTGGGTTTATCCATTTTCGCTTACGCGCTTCATCACCCGCCGGCAATCGTCGCAGCGGGAGCCCCGGGCATCCTCACGCAGGCGCCGCGCGCGTCGCGCCGCCCGAACATCGTTCTGATCGTGCTCGACACGGTGCGCGCCGATCACCTTTCCTGTTACGGATACAGCCGTCTCACGACCCCAACGATTGACCGCTTCGCAAGCCAGGGCGTGCTGTTCGATAACGTGATCGCGCCTTCGTCGTGGACTCTGCCCTCCATCGCTTCGATCTTCACGGGCCTGATGCCGCATCAGCACGGCGCGAACTGGCGTAGCGCTCTCGATGCCAGCCCGCGCACGCTCGCCTCCATCCTGCGCTCGAGCGGATATGAAACAGCGGGATTCAATGCCAATCCGTTCTACGGGCTGGGCGGCTGGCGGCTGAGCGAAGGATTCGACATCTACGACGACGACACTTACGCGATCCGGCACAACCTGGCGGTGACGTTTCTCGGGCAATCGGCGTTGCGGTTTCTCTACAATCGCCTGATCCGATACAACCAATTCGACCACCGCGACGCCGCGGACGTGAACCGCGACATTATTCGCTGGAGCCGCAGCCGGGATGAAAGCCGTCCGTTCTTTCTGTTCGTGAACTACATGGACGCGCACCGGCCCTATCTTCCGCCGTCTCCCTGGGATCATCGTTTTGGCGGCATACCGCACCGGCTGCTGGCACGCATCACAGCGCCGCTGGCGGGCGGCCGTCCGCGGAAGCCCTATACCGCGATTGAGCGGCAGGAGATGATCGACGGCTATGACAACAGCCTGGCCTACCTCGATAGTCAGGTGGGGCGCCTGGTCCGCTTCCTCAGCGCGAGCGAGGGCGCCGACGACACGGTCTTCATCATCACCTCCGATCACGGCGAGGGCTTCGGAGAGCACGGCGCCTATGATCACGGTTGGAATCTCTACTCAGAGGTGCTGCGCGTTCCGCTGGTGATCTGGGGGACGGGCATACCGGAGGGCGTCCGCGTGGCTGATCTTGTTCCGGCGCGCCGCCTTTTTTCGACGGTTCTCGACCTGGCGCTCGGGCTGAAGGGCGGCATTGCGCAGACGAGCCTGCGCGCATACTGGGACCGCAACTTGGCTCCGCCGCCGGCGGCTGGCGAAGCGGTCTCCGAGCTGGCGACGTACGGCCCGGCGGGCGATCCTGCTTCCCTAAGCCTCGCCACGCCCCGGTGGCATCTCATCTGGAATTCCGGCGGCGGCGTACAGCTTTACGACGCGCGGAGCGATCCGGAAGAGAAAAACAACTTGGCTCCGCGGCCGGAGTTCCAGAGGACGCTCCAGGGGCTTAAGGTTTCGCTTGAGGCGCGCATTGCGCAGTCACTGCTGCCGTGGCGCGACCTCTCATATCTGGCTCCGCTCGACCGGCCAGGCGCCTCATTTATCGAGCAGGCTGCCCGCCACAACCTTCGGCTGCCGTCGGAGGGAATTCCCGCCGGCGCCGCTCAATCGATCTTCTCCCATCAGAAGCCCTCGCAACTGCTGCGGCCCTCCCAGGCCGAGCAGGACCTGCTGCGGAGTCTGCCATATCATTGAGCGCTGCGCACCCCCCGAGCGCACGCGTCAATTTTCCGGCGCGCCCAGGACAAGCTTGGCGATGGTCTGAAGCTGCATGAAAGACGTGCCCTCGTAAATCTTTCCGATTTTCGCGTCGCGAAGGTACTTCTCGGCGGGATAGTCGCGGGTAAATCCGTATCCGCCGAAAATCTCGATGCACTCGGACGCGACGCGTTCAGCAACCTCCGAGGCAAAGTACTTCGCCATGGCGGCCTGCCGGGTGAACGGCTGGCCGGCGTCCTTCAAGCGAGCCGCGTTCCAGCTCATCAGCCGCGCGGCTTCTACCTGCGTCGCCAGCCGCGCGATTTGAAATCGGATGGCTTGAAATTCCGCGATCGGCCGCCCGAACTGCCGCCGCTGCTTTGCCCACGCGATGGCCTCGTCAAGCGCGCCCTGCGCGATTCCGGTCATCTGCGTCGCGATGCCGATCCGGCCTTCGTTCAAAGTCTCAATCGCCACCTTGTAGCCGCGGCCCCGCTCTCCGAGAATGTTCGATTTGGGCACGCGGCAGTCTTCCAGGATCAGCTCACACGTAGACGACGCCCGGATGCCGAGCTTGTCCTCCTTCTTGCCGACCGAAAGTCCGGGAGCACCGCCATCGACGAGAAATGCAGTAACACCGCGATAGCCTAGTTCGCGGCCTACGCTAGCGAAGATGATGAACAAACCCGCTTCGCGGGCGTTCGTGATCCAGAGCTTGCGGCCGTTCAGGACGTATTCGTCGCCTTGTTCGGCCGCGCGGGTCTCAAGCGAGAAGGCGTCGCTGCCGGACCCGGCTTCCGAAAGCGCATACGCACCGGTGGTGTCGAGCGCCAGGCGCGGCAGATAGCGCCGCTTCTGTTCTTCGGTCCCCCAGCGCACGACTGCGTTCGATACCAGCGTGTTCTGCACGTCGATGATGACCGACGCGGATGCGTCCACGCGGGCGAACTCTTCAATCGCGAGCGCGCTCATGAAGAAGCTGCCCCCGCCGCCGTCATACTCTTCCGGAACGGCGATGCCCATGAATCCTTGGGCGAAGAACTGCTCCAGCAGGTCTTTTCGGAAAATCCCGTCGCGGTCCATCTCGTGCACGTGAGGGCCAATCTCCTTCACGGCGAACTCGCGGGCCGCGGATTGGAACATCCGCTCTTCTTCGCTGAGGCAGGTCAGAGGCGGGACCATAAAACCCTTTCACCACAGAGGCACTGGGCGGCCCTTGGCCGCAATCTCAAATTTAAAATTTTTCAAATTATTTCAAATCTCAAATTCCAGATTCAATAGGCCCAATCTTCGACCCCAAGGACCTTCCCGAATGCGCGCAACACTGAAACCGGAAATTGGTTACGCGCACGATGCAGCTTGTTTTAACCCGCGACTCCGGACTCGGGAGTTCGCGCTGGGGACCGTTGAGCATCGAGGGCCCGGTTCGCGAGCCGGTCCGCCTCGCGGTTCTGCTCGCGCGGAACGTGCGTGACGGAGAACGCTTCGAGCTGGCGGACCATCTTCATGGCGCGCTCGTGCAGGAGTTTCAGCACGGGGCTTTTCACCCGGTACCGGCCCTCCAGTTGGCGCACCAGCAGCTCAGAATCGCTGTAGATGCGGACGCGCCGGTGTTCGTGCTTAAGCGCGTATTCGAGAGCCGCCATGAGCGCCTGGTATTCCGCGAAATTGTTCGTGGCCGTGCCGAGCGCCTTCGAGAAGGACGCGAGTGGCTCTCCATCGTCGCTTTCAACCAGCACGCCATAGGCGGCGGCGCCGGGATTACCCCGGGAAGCTCCATCAATATGAATGCGGATGCCAGCGGACATTTATAGAATGTTCAGAGGGAGGATGGCTGATTCGATTCGATTGCGGCGCTGGCCTCTTCGCCCGCCGCCGGGGGAACATAGAAAAGGATCCGGCTGCAGCGTTCGCAGGTCATCAGCAGGTCGCTGGACCGCACGTCATTGTAGGCCTGCGGCCGGAGGTGCACGTGGCATCCCGTGCAGAGCCCGTCGCGAACCTCCGCCAGGGCCGCGCCGCCGCGCGCCTTGCGCAGCTTTTCGTAAAGCGCCAGTGTGTCCGGCTCGAGTGAGTCGCCCAGACCTTTGCGCCGCGCGAGCAGCTCGTCGCGCTCGCGCTCCGCCTCGGCGCGCTCCGCCTCAAGCTTCCGCACCTCACTCTCGGCGCGCGCTTTTTCCGAGTCCAGGTGAGACATGGCTTCGCGGATCAGGTTCTCGATCTGCTCAGCTTCGACCATCTTCTCCAGGATCAGGTCCTCCTTCTTGCGGAGGTTTTCTTCCTCGCCCTCAATCTCCTTCAGCATGGCGCGGTACTGATCGTTCGTCTTCACCTGGTAAAGCTGCTCGCGGTGCTTCGCAATCTTCAATTTGATCGCCTGAAGATCGGCGTCGAGCTCGCGGCGCTCCTTCTGATTGGCGGCAAGCCGCGCCTTGCGCTGGTCGAGAGTGCCCAGAAACCCGCTCAGTTGCTCTTTTAGCGCTTGCGCTTCGAGGGGCAGGGAATTGATCCGAGCCGTTAGCGCGGAATTCGTCTGGTCAACCTGCTGGAGTTCAATCAGGGTTTTAACGTCGGGATGCACTCTGTCTCCCTGCGGGGCTGCCGGCTTCACGCCTGCGGTTTCATTGTGTCACATCGAGCCGGGAGCGGCAAGAATACCGCGCCACCAATCGTGATGCGCTCAGTCTCGGACGCGAATGCGCGGGTTTATCCCGCCAGACCAAAAATGGCGGCGCAAAGCCGCCTCGACACGCGGGGTGGCGGATGCATGGCGCAGTTTGCCATGTATGCGGATTATACCGGCCGCACACATCGCGAGAGGCGCGATGTATGCGCCACCCGAGGTTTCCTCACCGGCCCTATTCGGCGCTGACACAGCGCCGCTACAACAATCAAGACCAATCCACGTTCAGCACCGCTCCTTCGGCGGCGGAGGAGACCAGCCGGGCATACTTGCCAAACACGCCGGCAGGATAGTGGGGTGGAGGAGGTGTCCATTTCTCGAGCCGCCGCGCGATCTCTTCGGCCGCCAGTTCCGCATTAAGCCCGCGCGAATCGACATCGAACACGACCATGTCTCCCTCCCGCAGCGCCGCCACCGGCCCGCCGAGCGCGGCTTCCGGCGCCACGTGCCCCACCATCAGCCCGCGTGTGGCGCCGCTGAACCGGCCGTCGGTGAGGAGCGCAACAGATTCGCCCATTCCTTCGCCCACCAGCGCACCGGTGACCCCTAGCATCTCGCGCATTCCCGGCCCGCCGCGCGGACCTTCATAGCGGATCACCACAACATCGCCCGGCCGGATGTCCTTCGCGGTGACGGCGCGCATCGCGTCCTCTTCGCGGTCGAAAACGCGAGCCGGTCCGCGATGATAAAGCTTCTCATGACCCGCGATTTTCACCACCGCTCCCTCCGGCGCAATATTCCCCTTGAGGATCACCAGCCCTCCCGTGCTTTTGAAGGGATCGGAAGCGGGCTTCACCACTTTTTGCCCGGGAGTTTCTTTGGCCTTGCGCGCTTCTTCACCCAGCGTGCGGCCGGTGACCGTCATTTCATTTTCGTGGACCAGCCCGCCGGCTACCAGGGTCTTGGCGATCAGCGGGATGCCGCCCGCCTGGTGGACGTGCACCGCCATGTACTCTCCGCCGGGTTTAAGCGACGCCACGATGGGAGTTCTGCGGCTGATCGCGTCGAAGTCGTCGATTGAGAGCGGCACGCCGGCTTCGCGCGCCATGGCCAGCAGGTGGAGGACGGAATTGGTAGAGCCGCCTGTCGCCGCGACGCTGGCGATCGCATTTTCAAATGCCTTGCGCGTGAGAAAATCCTTCGGGCGCTGGTTGCGGCGCAGCACGTCCATCACCAGCTCGCCGCATTGGAACGCGGCCTCAGCTTTCTCCGGGCTGAGCGCCGGGATGCTGTTTGCGCCCATCGGAGAGAGCCCGATGAATTCCATCACCGTGGACATGGTGTTGGCGGTGAACTGCCCGCCGCAAGCTCCTGCGCCGGGGCATGCGACGTTTTCAAGCTCCTTCAGCTCCGACTCCGGCATTGTTCCGGCAGCGTAGGCGCCGATAGCTTCGTACACATCGCCGATGGTTACCTCACGCCCTTTGAAAGTTCCCGTAGCGATCGAGCCGCCGTACAGCAGCACGGAGGGTACATTCAGCCGGATCAGCGCCATGGCGCCGCCGGGAATCGTCTTATCGCAGCCCACCAGCGCCACCATCGCGTCAAACATGTGCCCGCGCCCCACCAGCTCAATCGAATCGGCCACCAGCTCGCGGCTCACGAGCGACGCCTTCATGCCTTCGGTGCCCATCGTGACGCCGTCGGAGATCGAGATGGTGTTGAACTCCATGGGCGTTCCGCCCGCGGCGCGCACGCCCTCCTTTACGCGCGCGGCGAGCTGGCGCAGGTGAAGGTTGCACGGCATCGTCTCGATCCAGGTGTTGGCGATGCCGATGATCGGCTTGCGCAAGTCCTCATCGCTGAGGCCGATCGCCTTGAGCATCGAGCGCGCCGGCGCACGGTCGCGTCCTTCGAGCAGGATGCGGCTGCGGTGCTTCATGTCAAAGCGCTGATCAAAGGGATGATCCTCGGGCTGTTGTGAATGCGTTGCCATGGCTGTATCTTCTCCTCGCCACCATCTCCTCCAGCAAACCTAACCCGCCGACCCGCTTCGAGGCAAGGGATAGCGCGCGTGCCCTACACTCTACAAT
>JBOGJW010000079.1:0-7257 GCA_050745245.1 Terriglobia bacterium
GCGAAGAGCGGCTGGCGGCACATGTTCATGCTGATCGGCTTTCTTGCGCTTCTCTGGATCATTCCCTGGGTCATGGCTTTCCCTTCCGCCCTGTCCAGTAGGCCGCTGGCAGGGAATTCGGAGAAACCCCGGCGGCCTGCCTTTGGAGGAATAAGCTTCAACCGGAATCTGGTGGGCGCCTCACTTGGCTGGCTATGCTACAGCTATTTCGGATATATGACTATGGCGTGGCTCCCGGAGTATTTTGTGAACGTCCGGCACCTCACCCTGTTAAAAGCCGGCGTATTCTCTTCCTTGCCATTTCTGGTTTGGGCGGTCTCGGAGCCACTGGGCGGCTGGGCGGCAGACAGCATGATCCGGCGCGGCATGGACCCGACGCGCGTGCGCAAGACAGTGATCGCCGCCGCGTTCGTTACAGGGCTGCTCCTGATTCCAGCCGTATGGGTCACGAGCGTGAAGGCCGCACTTGTGTTGATCTGCGCGTCTTCCCTCGTAGGAATTGGCACCGGTAACATCCTGGCCATTTTCCAGACTTGCGCCCCGCCCGAACAGGTGGGAAGTTGGATGGGAATCGGGAATTTCACGGGAAACATCGGGGGAATTCTTTCGCCGCTCGTTACCGGAATTCTGATCGGCAGCACAGGATCTTACTTCGCGGGATTTGCACTGGCTCCGATTGTGCTTCTGGCGGGACTGGCGTGTTTTTTATTCATAGTGGGCAAGCTGCAACCGCCGCCCATCTCTTTGTGACTAATGATCTGCCGGATTTCGCTGTAGCTCCGGCGCCCACACCGGCGATTCTGGCACCGAGGGGCTGCCTTGATCCCGCAGCGCGGAAGAAGGAACAGCGCTTCTACAGGCGGCGCCCTCGCTGAATTTCTAATCCCCCGCAGGAGCCGGGTTGAATGATTAATCAGGAACGACTCGAGCGGATGAGGCAGGCCATGGATGCGGAGCGGCTCGACGCTCTCGTCCTTCGGCTGCCCGAAAACGTGCTTCTGCTCAGCGGGTTTTGGCCGATGGTCGGCGCAACGGTATTGATCTTCCCCCTCGACGGCAAGCCAGTTTGCGTTATACCGCAGTGCTTCGAGGTCGAAGCCAGCATGGCGCTGTGGGGCGCTACAAGAGCGTATTACCGATATGGAGTGCTCGGCGCGCGGGATGCGGGATCGGAATTAGCCCCCATTCTTCGCGGCATCGCGCAGAGCGGAGGCTGGAAGCGGATCGGTTACGAAGGCAGTTTTGAGACTATAGCTCCGGCCTGGAATAGCGCTGAGATCCTCGTGCCCTTCTCGCAAACTCCTTTTCACGCTGTATTCGACGGCTGTGAGGTGATCGACGCTTCCTTGCTCCTGCAATCGCAGCGCCGCCGAAAGACCGCTTACGAAATCGCGAAACTCCGCACGGTGAATGCGATCTCCTGCATCGGCCTGGAGACATTCGAGCGATCGGTGGAAGTGGGAGTCTCCGGCGTTGAGCTGGCGGCCGCAGTGGAGCGCGAGGTCATGGCGCGAGGCGCCGGTCTCGACGGCGCCCAACGGGTTCGGGCATACGCTCAGGTGGCGGTCGGGCCGGAAGAATCTGCACTTGGATACAGGCCTAGCGAAGTATCTACGCGGCGTCCTTTAAGGCATGGGGATGCGGCCCTGCTGGAACTCGGAGTTGTAGCGGACGGATACTGGGCCGATAGAACGCGCGTTCGGGTCGCGGGAGAGCCCGATGACGAACAGGTCAAAATCTTCGAGGTTGTGCGCCGGGCGCAGGAGGCCGCGATCGGCGCGCTCCGGAGCGGAATCACAGGAGCTGAAGCAGATCAGGCCGCACGATCTGTTATCCGAGACGCTGGTTATGCCGAATTCTTTCCCCACATCACGGGACACGGTTTAGGGTTCTGCTACCACGAGTCTGCTCCGAAGCTCGCTCCGGATTCGACTGATACGCTCGAGGAGAATATGGTGACTTCGGTAGAACCAGGCGTATATCTGAAGCCGCCCGGTGGCTTTCGTATCGAGGATGACGTGGTGATCACAAAAGATGGCGCGGAGATTCTTGGCCCGTTCCCGAAAGTTATAGCCTGATTTTATCCAGCCTGCCGGTGTGCGTGCCAGCCAGTCTTCTCACAACCTATGGCCAGAGAAGTCGGGACGATTGCCCCATCGCCCGCTTCGCCGCTCAAGCGCTCCGTAACAAAACAGAAGAATGGTTCGCGCAAGATCGAAACCTTGAAGGCGCATATACCGCTGGGCAGAAATCTGGCCGGGAGGTTTTGGAACTGGAGGCTGTTGCCCCCAAAGTTCTTTAAAATCCTGGCGTCCCCGACGGGATTTGAACCCGTGTTACCGCCGTGAAAGGGCGGTGTCCTGGGCCGGGCTAGACGACGGGGACGGGGAAAAGCTCAATGAACCGCTGCGGGCGAAAAAAGCACTGGGAGCGGCTGCGCGCGCAACGATTTGCTGCGCGGCTCAGCCGAGGGCGCCCCTGACCCGCAGATTGCCATCCTATCACCCGCCTCTTGAGCAGTGCAATCCGACTCGCGTGAGTCGCAAATGGCAACGGACCTCCAAAGCGAGGTCGCAGTGTTGTTGTGAACTCCGCGCCTTTTGATCCTGGCGGACAGATGAGCCGCTGGTTTCTAAAAACGGAAAACGCTCCGCTACCGGCGCGCGCTATTGCGTTTGTCTGCTATACTAAAAACTCAAGGCTGAGCAAATAGGATCACGAGACTACGAGTTGGTGGCCAGGACGCGCACTCCTCACCGCAAGGTTTTGGAAAACCCCCGGCGGTGCAAGGGCGAATTTGAAACGGCTGCCCAGGCGGATCAAGGTTCAAGGCCCTCCGTTCCTCCCGAACTAGCCTCCCATCCTAAACCAATCACGTACAGGTGAATACCTATGCCAAGGGGAAACCAGACGTTTCAGAAGCGGCAGCGTGAAAATAAGCTCCGAGAGAAAGCGCAGCTCAAGCGCGAGCGGCGGCAGCAGCGGCAGAGTGAAAAGAAGCAAAAAGTGGCCGAAGTGCCTGACCTGCTTGAGGCGCCTGAAGTGCCTGCCACCGATCGAGCCGGCGCTGAATCTGAGTGGAGTTGACTCTGCGGGGCGAAAGCTGAAAGTAGAGCAAATCGGAAGAACCGTACCTTGGCGCATCTGGCGTCAAGGGCGGCCGTAATATCAATCAGGCGCGCCGTAAAAGGTCCGCCTCTACCTGGAGGAAAAATGGCTTCGAAGTTATTTGTAGGTAATCTCCCTCGCAATGTGACCGACAGCGCGCTAAGCGAGGTCGTTACTAATGCAGGATTTCAGGTCGCCTCGGCGGTCGTGATCCGCGATCGGATGAGCGGCGAGCCGAAAGGCTTCGGGTTCGTCGAGTTGAGCGATAGCGAGAGTCTTCAGCGCGCCATCCAGAGCCTTGATGGACAGACGATGGAAGACCGGCGGCTGACGGTGAGCGAGGCACGTCCTCCGCGCCAGGGGTTCGCAGGAGCCCGCGGTGGCGGCGGGTTTGGAGGAGGGCGCGGCGGACGAGGCAGTGGTGGTGGTGGTGGGTTCAACCGCAGACGCGACTATTAAGTGATCCGCGCGAGTCTCCCCGGCGCGGCGGGAGTCGCGCCGAGCACACTTCGCGTCTCAACTCAACGAAGCCATCGTGGAAATGCTTTCGGAGTCCCTCGCTCTCCCGGAGGGCCGGGAGACGAGGACGCCTCACCCTAAGCGTGAAAACGAACGGTCAATAGTCAGTGAGAGGGTGGCGAGAGCGTCTTCCACGTAAGCCGCCGTTGAATCGTGGTAAAACGCGATGCTGCGCTCCCGGATGCCTGCCTCGGGTTCCTGGGGGCAGACCAAGTGGTTAACCTCGTGGAGGATGACGCTGAGCAGTTTCAACCGGAACTGCTTTGCATGAAACTCTTCAAGCCGGCTGCCTTCCAGAAACTTCACATCTAAAGCCGTATCGGAAAGCGGCAGGGCGTGCCAAGTCCCGACGCGCGCCCAGGCGATATCCATCTCGCCCGCCCCAACGCCGCGGAAAGCGCCAGGCGGGCTTGCGAACGGCTTCTCCGTCACGAATGGATGCCGGTGTCCCAGGCAGCCGCACAGGTTTTTGCGGCGGAGCTGCAGCACGATGACGCCCGGCGCCTTGCCTAAGATGCCCTCGTACGTCTCGCGGCAACCGGCCGGCGCCTCCAGCCAGTCCTGCTCCAGCGCAAGAGAGACCTGTCGCGCCGCGCGGGCATCACGGAATGAATGCGCGATCACCAGCAATGGCTGGCGGCGGTCACCGAATCGCGTCACCAAGTAGCGCCGGCCGCCGACCCGCTCCATCCAGCGTTCCCAACGGGGCCGGGAGTGCAGGTAGTCAAGGATGACGGCGGGCGAGATGTTTTGGCCGGCAGCCATCTGCGCCACTCTTCCTTCTTCTCAATATTCATCGTTGCCGTAGACGAATACGCCGCCCATCCGCACGTGAACCACGATCACTTGGGATCCCCGTCCGTTGCTGAATGAAAGAGCGCGCGCGAAGCCGGCCGAATCGTTCGGCATTCCATGCAGGTCGCTCTGGACGTACCCCAGCCAGGTGCGGGCGTCCAGCAGTCGCAGACGATAAACGTTGGGCACGTCAATCTCTACATCTCCGTAATTCACACGCAGGATCTCCTGGCCAGTAATGCCGCTCACCGTTACGTCGCCATCCACGCATTGCAGGCTGAGATTGGAATCGTAGGGCATCCTGATGGTGAAGTTTACCGTGAGTTTGGATTCATCCCGAAAGGGCCGCCAGAGGCGTCGCCGCGGATACGAGGTGCTGAGCGCGATCTTTTGGTCGCGGCCCTGGAGCCGCACCTGAATTTGGCTGTACAGGCGGCCGGCCTTTTTTTCGGACCCGGCGCGCACTACCTTTTCGGCTTCAATCGCCAGGCGGGGATTATCCCAACCCGCGATATCCAGGTCTCCCACGCGCGTGTTCACCGTCAAAGTGCCAAAGGAGAACATGCGGACGGAGTAGCGCTCGGTGCGGTGAAATTCCTCCGCACGAAGCGCCAGGGGGAGAACCAGAAGGGCGGCAAAAATGCACCCGAGCGGAAGAGCCCAGGTTGTTCGAGCTTTGGCACGCGCCATGGGTGAGCCACTTGACTCGGCGGCGCCGGCGCTTGTCGCCGCGACGGCGGCGTCGCTTGACTCAGCAGCCGCGCCTGCACCCTCCTATGGTAGTCCCAGGCCGCTGCTGGAGTAAACTTGAGCCGGGACGCCTGCATGCTGGCGATCCCTCAGGTTCGGTTGCAAATGCAGCGGCGGGTTTATTCCGCCATGCCAAAATTGGCGGCGTAAAGCCGCGTCTGTACCTCCTAAACTGAGGCATTACACCTGTTGGCGATTTCTGTTGGAAAGTATTCTGATTGTACTTTTGAACGCGATTGAACCCACAGCGCAGGAAGGAATCGCGTGAGCATCGAGAAGGAGGTCCCCTTTCCGGTGGCGGCGATGGTGACGCACTGCTGCGGTCTGCTGCGTGCCAGGCTTGCCCAAGCGCCGCGGGCGGGTGTCATCATCGGCTGCGGAAATGGCGACGAAGTGGTTTACGCACGCCGCGAGCTCGGCACGAACAAGATATTCGGAATCGATGTGGAGTCGGAATTCTCGGCGCGCGCCCGCGCCGAAAATTGCGTCGCCCGCAGCGATGCGCTCCGCCTGCCGTTCCTCTCCACTGCGTTCGATTTCGCGGCGGCGTTCCACTCACTCGAGCACGTCAGCGACCCTGTCCAGGCGCTAGAAGAAATTTGGCGCGTTTTGAGGCCCGGCGGATGGTTGTACGCCGGCGTCCCTAACCGCACGAGGCTGCTCGGGTATCTGGGCTCATTCGACGCTACGTTTTGGGAGAAGATTTCGTGGAATGCCAAAGATTGGCGGGCGCGCCTGCGCGGCGATTTTCGCAATGAGGCCGGGGCGCACGCCGGATTCGATCGCGAGGAGCTGCTGCGGCTGCTGGACGCGCGCTTCTGCAACGTTCAGTTCCTGACCGAAGAGTACCTTCGGTTCAAGTACGGCCGCCGCCTGCCGCGGGCGGCGCTCAATCTTCTGCTTTCGCCCCATCTCATCAATTTCACCGCGCCCGCGCATTACGCAATCTGCCAGAAAGCCGCGCAAGAGCGTGCACCCGCCGGCCGTCTATGTGAATCGAACAAAATCGAGGCTTGATTTCTTCTTGGGGGATCGCAATGGCGATGGCGGCCGTTCTTCAGGCATAGCGGGCGGCTGCCACTGCAAGAGGAGAGAGTGGCAAGACCGCGCCCAACTGGACCATCCCGCGCTAGACGGAAACCCGCAAGGGAGCCGGGGTCGCTTGCCGAATACCGCCGCAAACGGCGCTTCGAGGTTACGCCGGAGCCTGCACCGAAGTCCGCGCCAGGGCCCGCCGCTCACCGCTTCGTGATTCAGAAACACGACGCCACCCGCCTGCACTACGATTTCCGGCTGGAAGTGGACGGAGTACTCAAATCCTGGGCCGTTCCAAAGGGGCCGTCTCTGAACCCGGCGGACAAGCGCCTGGCCATGCAAACGGAGGATCATCCCCTGGAATATGCGGACTTCGAAGGCGTGATCCCCGAGGGAGAGTATGGCGCCGGCCCGGTCATCGTCTGGGACCGCGGCGCGTTTACCCCGGAGGGTCCCGCATCCGCCGCCGAGCAGATCGAACGCGGTGAGCTGAAGTTCAGCTTGCAGGGGGAAAAGCTGCGGGGCGGATTCGTGCTGGTCAAGATTCGCGGACGAGACACCAAGGGCCGTCCTTGGTTGCTCATCAAGCATCGGGATGCCGCGGCCGATCCTGAATGGAAAATCGAGGAGCACGATGGATCGGTAATCAGCGGCCGAACCCTGAAGCAGGTGGAGGAGGGCGCACCGCAAGCTGGCGCGCCCGCCGCGCGCGCAGCCGCTCCGGTGGCCGAAATCGAGGGGGCGCGGAAGGCGAACATGCCGGCCTCGCTGCGCCCGATGCTGGCCACGCTTGTGGAGAAGCCCTTTTCCGATCCTGACTGGATGTTCGAGATCAAATGGGACGGAGTCCGCAGCCTCGCCTGGGTGCGCGATGGCAAACTGACGCTCCGTTCGCGCAACGGACTCGACATCACGCGTCAGTACCCCGAGTTCGCTGAGCTGCCTCGCCGGATCAGCGCCCGCACCGCCATCCTGGACGGCGAAATAGTTGCCCTCGAGGAAAAAGGCGTCAGCAAGTTCGAGCGATTACAGCCCCGGATGCACGTACGC
>JBOGJW010000080.1:0-6607 GCA_050745245.1 Terriglobia bacterium
CGCTCCGCTCGCTCAGAATGACCGTTCCCTTCAGTTGCGGTTTGATTGCGGCCACAAGGCCGTGCTGCGCTGCCCACTGCGGGCTTGAAGTTCGAAGAGCGGATCGATTTCCAGGTCTCGCAAGGCACGTCCAAAAACGTCTTCACCACCGCCGGGTCGAATTGGCGGCCAGCTTGGTTCTTTATCTCCTCAAGCGCGGCGGCAAAAGGGCGCGACTTGCGGTAAGGCCGGTCGGAGGTGATAGCGTCCAGCGCATCGGCCACGGCAAAAATGCGCGCGCCCAGCGGGATCTCTTCGCCGCGAAGCTGCTCCGGATATCCGCTCCCGTCAAAATTCTCGTGATGCGTTCGCACGATCTGCGCGGCGGGGTGAAGAAAAGCGATCCGGCTCACCAGGTGATACCCGATCACCACGTGCGTCTTCATCACCGCGCGCTCCTCGTCGCTCAGAATCGCTTCCTTCAGAAGGATTCCGTCCGGGATGCCGATCTTGCCAATGTCGTGCAGCGAAGCGCCGTGGCTGATCTCCTTCAGCTCGCCGGCCGAGCAGCCCATAGAGTGCCCGATCTCAAGCGCGTACTGCGTGACCCGGAACGAGTGCCCGGCCGTTCCCGTATCGCGCAAATCAATCGCCGCCCCAAGCGCCTGCAGGGTTTCTTCGTAAGTGCTCTCGATCTGGCGCAGGGCGTTTTCGAGCTCGCTCGTACGCTCTTCCACCATCTGCTCGAGACGCTGGCGGTAATTTTCTAGCTCGATCTCCAGCCGCTTTTTCGCCAGCGCCTGCGTCACGCTGTGCAGCACCGGCTCCAGGCGGAAGGGCTTCACCACGTAATCGCTCGCGCCCAGCTTCATGGCCTCGATACCGACGCGCACGTCCTGCTCGCCGGTCACCAGCAGAAACGCCGAGCGCGGCGATTCCTCCTGCACCCGCTTCATCAGTTCCATGCCGGAGATGCCCGGCATGCGCAGGTCCGAAAGGATCACGTCGAAGCTCTCGCGGCGAAGCAGCCCGAGCGCTTGCTCCGCATCACGGCAGGCCCGGCACTCGTAGCCTTCGGAGCGCAGCTTCTCGATTAGCAGATCGCAGATCGCCTGCTCGTCATCCACCACCAGCGCCCTGGCGATGTACTTCGAATCCCCCGCCATAAGCTACCTTCCGGTTCGCAATTATAGAGATATGGAAGGGTAATTGCAAGTCGGTAAATACGTATTAGGTAAACAGAGGGCCGCAGGAATCGCAGCGCGGCGGAGCCGCAACCCAGCGAACTGTCATTCTGAGCGAGCGGAGCTAGCGAAGAATCTCTGTATTTCTTGAAGCTGAGCGAAATGCGGGGATTCTTCGCGGAGTTTACCCTGAGCCCCCTTCGCTGCGCTCAGGGCCGTTCGTAGCGGAAAGGCGAACGGGCTCAGAATGACAGGTTCCAAAAAGTTTGTTAAAAAAACAAGAAGTTACGGTATTGCAATACAAAAGAGGAGAGGGCGCCGGCGCTACAGCAGAAGCCGTGACGCTATTGACTGGCGCCCTGCTTTTGCTCGAGCTGCTGGATGGCGGCGTCGATCCACCAGCGGACGTCTTCGCTGGCGGCGGCGCGGGCCGCGCGGAGCGCCGGAAGCGCGACGGCGGGCGGCTGGGCCGCGATGGCGCGGACCGCGGATTCGCGCTGGTCATCGTTGGCGGCGTGGGCGAGCTGTGCGATGAGGGCGACGATCTGCTGCGGCGTCTCGCCGCGCACGGTGACGCTCACCGCGGCTGGGACTGGGTCCATCCGCAGCATCGCGTCGATAGAAGCGGCTTCGATGGTGTGCGATCCGCTGGAAAGGCCATCAACAACCGCGGAACTCTGGGCTTGCGGCGCGCTCCATGCTCCTCCGTCAAGGCGCCAGGTGAAGAGCGCCTTGCCGGCGGCCGTGGTTGAGAAGTCCACGCGGACTGAGGCGGGCGAGGGCTGTGTCGCACGGATCGTGGTGCGGGGCGGCGGCCCGGGCGGGAGCCAGACCACGTATTCGCCCAGCCGGTTGTTTGCCAGCAGCGTCTCGAAGAATACGTTACCTTTCGAGTCGATTAGCACGCGCCGCAGCAAACGGCCGTCGATGAACGGCTGCGGCTGATTGGCGGCGAAGACGGCGCGGCAGAGACCCGCGACGCCCTCGTAGACGCTTCCCTGCCACGTCCACCAGGAGCGCCCCAGCCGGTCGCGCGCCATCGAGCTGGATTGAGTCTCGGAGCACCCCGACGGCGGCGGTTGCGACGGCGAGGGTACGAACCATCGAACCATCCCGACTGGATGCGGTTGGTATCCGATGATGTGCCAGCCTGCGCGCGGTTCGAGCTCCCAGGTCTCGCGGTTGATGTTCACGGCCAGCTTGCCTGCGGGATCGAAAAAAGCGGCGCTGGCGAACGGAGCGACCGGCGTGCCGGGCATCTGATTCCAGTTCCAAAGCCGCCATCGGCTTCCATCGAAGTAGTTGATGCCGGTGCATGCTCCGTTGAACACAATCTGCGAGGCCGGGCCATAGACGGGCTTCAGCCGGTCTTCGCTGGCGTTGACGAAGCGCACCGGGTGGCCGCTCTCGCTCTCAAGAGCTTCCGGGTAGCTCGGATAAGGCGTCCAATTTCCAGCGTGCGGATCGAAAATCCCGACCGGCCTTATGATCTGGCAACCGGGGAAAAGCCAAATCCGGCCCGTGGAGTCGGCATCGGCGCCGCTGATCCATGCCGGATCAACAGCGCCGGGGAGCGGATGCGCGGTCCATTTCTCCCCGTCCCATTCGTCGAGCGCGCGGCCGCTGAGCGTGAGGATGCCCCAGACGCGGAACTGCTGATCCTCTTCGAGCGAGGTGTAAGGATCCAGCACTTGGATCGTCTTTGGCGGCGTTGAGGCGTGCAGCACCGACGGCGCGTCAAAAGCTACGGCGCGCGATTCCCGCGGCTGACCTCCGCGCTCGAGCTGAACGGCGAGCATGCGGCCATTGTCAAGCGGATAGAGCCGGTCAACACTGGTGATGGGAAATCCCTGCCGCCAGTCGATCAACTCGGGCGGAGCGCTGCCAGGCGGCCCGGAGGAAGCAACGAACCACAGTCCCGCGCCATAGGAGCCAAGCCAAAGCCCGTCCTGCCCTTGCAGCCGGGCTCGCTCGAGGGCGCTGCCTGCCTCCGGAAGATCGTCGACGCCCGCCAGCACCTTTTTCCAATGGCCTGCTCGCAGCCGCCATAGAGCCGACGTGAGCCGGTGTCCGGGGATTTCCCATGCGTCTCGCGGCGGCGTCAGGCTGATCACGTAGGTATCCTGGCCGTCGCGGAATATCTTAGTCACTCGCTGAAACGCGCCCGGCTCCGGGTCCGGTATGCGCTGCGCGCTGAGCTTCGTGATATCGATGGAATAGAGCCCGTCGCGGAATATGGCGGCCCAGAGGTGTGCGTTATCGGCGCGGCCCAGAAACGTGACGCCGCCGTCGGGCAGGCCATCGATCGCCGGGTGGAATTCGAACGAGCTCCCGTTGAAGATCGCAAACCCGGGAGAGACGAGCCAATTGCTGACGCCGCTCACTGCGTCGATCCAAAACCATGTCCGGCCCTGCCCATCCGCGGTGGCCTCAAGTGGTGCGAAAAACACCCCGCGGCCGCGCCGCTGAACGAAGGGCATGCTGGGAGGAAGCGCGTAGCCGGACGGCGGGCTGCCATCCTGCCCCAGCCGATAGACCTTGTTGTCGGCTGCCGGGATCCAGACGGTATCAGCCGGAGCAGGAAACACCCGCGGAATACCCGGAGACGGAATAAAGCCCAGCAGCTTGCGCTGATCGCCACGGCGCCAGACGACGGGCGAGCCCTGCTGTGTTTGCTGCCCCCAGATGATGATGACGCCGCCGCCCGGTCCCGTCCATACGCCCAGCGGAAACGATCGCGCCGTATCGACCGGCTGTGGCGCCCAGCGGCCTTTTTGCCAGCGAAAAGCTCTGCCCGGGCGGCCTTGAGCCACACCCCAGACGTTGCCGCCGGCATCCTGGGCGGTCATCGTGACGGGCGTCAGGTCCGGCTTCAGCGGCTGCTGGCAAAAAGCGGCGGCTGTACCCAGCATCAGCACGATCAGGACTGCAGTAAGGCGTCGGCGCGGCATGGCTGCATTTTCACTCACGTCGGTACACGCCTTGATTTGCAGAAGCGCGTCGGGGTGGCGCATACATGGCCGCTCTTGGCCATGTGTGCGATTCCCACGTCACCACGTATAATGCACCGTGTAGGTCACTACTTTTTGCCCGTTTGGCCGAACCTGCACGCGGAATTCAATCGTATGGCTGTCCTGCTTCACGAATGCGTTCGAGTGTTGCGTGATTTCCCATGTATCGCCGCGGTATAGGTGTTCCACTACCCGGACTTCGACCGGCTGCTGCTTGTGATTGTTCAGCCGGATTTCGAAAGATTCGTCGAGCATGCGGCGGAAATTGTCAATCGTGTAGTTGGTGCGGGTGCGGTCGCCCGAAAGGTCGAACGCATTGCCCGTGTAAACCTTCACGCTCTCATTTTCCGGTGTGTGCGGAATCTCGTTTTCGCCGAGAAACTCGAGGCTGGAATCCTGGTCCTCGCGATAAAACCGGAGCCGTCCGGCGGGCAGGGGAATGCCCAGGTGGTTGGCGGACGTGTTCGCGAATTCGCGCATTACGCGTACATCACGGTTCGATTCCGTGCCGAACTCGCGGTTCTGGCGGATCATCTCCATATTCCAGCCGTTGTACTGGTTGGGAGGGAGCCGCAAGCCGTCGTAAACGTAATAACGGTCGGATTGAATGCCGCTCGCGCGGATGAACTCCACCTGCTTCGTTTCCTGGTCGAGCAGCGTTACGGGGCGGTGCAGCTCGTACAGATGGTATTCATCAAACGGCGCCTGCGTGACCAGCGGGTGCATTCTGTCAGCGAGGGAGACTCCTCCGGGCACGCCGCCGACAACGCCGGCGTACATCCTGGCATAGGACTGTGGCTGCACCCTGTTTACCGTGCCCGCCATCAGCTTGATGCTGGCGTTTTCGAAGGTCTTGCCGCTGCGGTTGTGAATGGTGACCCAGCCGAGCAGGTTCAGCGCCTGGTCCGCGGCCGCCTCAACCACGTTGTAAGTGGCTTGCCAGTCGATCTGCTGCGTGATGTAACTCAGCTCCGCGTTTACGTGGCCAGCCTTTTCGCTTTCCAGGGTCCAATCCAACTCCGGCTTCAGAATGCTCCCCTGGGTGAGCGCGGGAAACAGCGGCTGGCCGGGCAGCGAAAACCGGATCTGGCCGTTCACTTCGATGATCGGCTGCCGCGGGGCCTCCGAGATCGGCGGCTGCACACCATAGGGCTGCGGATACACGTAGCGCGGCGGCGGCTCGTAGCCGCTGCGGATGATCTTGCCCGGGACAATCTCGCTGCGGCCGTCTTCGACGACCAGAAAGTTGATCTGCTTGCCTTCGTACATCCGCAGCATGCTGCCTTGCGACACCGGATCAGCCCGGTAATTCTGCTCGAGGATGCGGAGCGGGTACTGCCCGGAGGGGTCGCGCAGGATCACGGAGTCCGGCTCAAGATAAGCCGTGACGTTGGAAAGCTGAACCTGGTTGACGCCCTGCTTCAGATCCAGCGGCGTCTGCACGCGCACCACGGCAAAGTTCTGGTTGTAGATGGTGAGCCGCGGCGCCTGCGGCCAGCATACGGCCGCGCCGAAGAGTAGACTCGCCGCGAGCGCGAGGATGATTCTGCGTCCCATGAGCGTGCCCTCCTGATATCGCCGGCTCTTGCGCGTGCCGATCGCACGCTGCGGCCAGCCACGGCGCGTGTGATCAATACCGCGCCTGCCAGATTGGACACCGGCGCGCCCGTCCCCGTTCAAATATTTTCAGGATTGCTTAGACTGTCGCATCCGCCCCTCCAACGAACGCCTGGAAAAAGATCGGTCGAAGGATACGCACATATTACCACCAACGCGGCCCGGGTGAAGCAGGGTGTATTGGAGGCTGCGCCGCGTCCTTCCCGCGAAGCGGGACCGCCTCTTTTCCGTAGCTGGTCACGTCGCTCCGCGACACGCGCATAGCGTGAAAATGACCCCTCACCCGCCCTCGTCCCTCAGTCACATCTCCCGAGGGGAGAAGGCTGTGGCGCGGGCTTGCGGACGCAACTAAACGCACTGTCATTCTGAGGAGGTCGCCGCAGCGACCGACGAAGAATCCCTTTATTTTTGAAGCCAAGCTAAATACGGGGATTCTTCGCTTGCGCTCAGAATGACAGGCTTCGAATTTTTGTAATGCCTCAGTTTCGGGCGCGGATGTAGCGGCGGGTTTATCCCGCCATCCAAAAATGGCGGCGTAAAGCCGCCTCTACGCGCCTGAAACTGAGGCATTACGAATTTTTTCACATCTTCTGAGTGTCTCACACGGCCGGGCCGTGCTCAGTCTACAAGGAACTGGCGCTGTTGGCAGCGGTGGTACAGAATGGACACCGCTGCGCACCACGGCAAGTAGGCCGACGTGTCACTGGTGCTTTCACGAGCCCGTTTCTGAGTGTGGTCCCGAGTTCTGTGGCTTAGTCGTGCATTTCATAAATACACTAACGTATTATCCATTGCAAATTAGACTCACCCATGGCA
>JBOGJW010000081.1:0-13111 GCA_050745245.1 Terriglobia bacterium
GCTTTGAGGTCCTCGCGCCGAGCGCCAAAAGCCCTCTGCAAAAACACTCAACCCCGTCCCGATCGCCGAACCATCCTACAATCAAACGCCTATGGCGCACCGCGAGGCCGGTTTATGAAATCGCTGCACTCCCCCGAGACAGCCTTGACGCTCCCGGACGGGATGTGATATGAGTAGAAATTCAGCGATAGACGCTGACTCTCTCCTCAAGAAAATCCTGAATACCGGATGTGACCCATTTCACCTTTCTGCGTTTGGCCGCAGGCTCATGGGATGCGGCTTGGTTGGAGGCCAGTTTATGGATAGTTCTGCCCTTGGGCTTGTCCCGGGCATAAGCGTATTGATTTCGGCGCTGGCATTGCTGTTTGCGCGTGGCGTCCGGCGGAATGCCGCGCCGCGAGCCCTTCCGGGGCTTGTCGAGCGTCTGGGCCGCTGGCTGCGACGGGGCTGGTCAGCGAGGGTTCGCATCGGCGCCGTACTTGCCGCCGGTCTCGCCCTCCTTCTGCTCAGCCCGGCGGGGGCTTTCGCCTCGGCGCCTGCGGAAGGGGCCAGCGAGGCGACGCTGCAGCTCCCGGACTTCACCAAGGTGCAGTTCCTTGGCGTCGATGGTCACAGGCTTCTGCTCTTCGGGATTCTGTTCTGCATCTTCGGCCTGATCTTCGGGCTGGTGATTTACAGCCGGCTGAAGGGCCTGCCCGCCCACGAATCGATGAAAGAAATGTCCCAGTTGATCTGGGAGACCTGCAAGACATACCTCGTGGCGCAAGGCAAATTCCTCTTCCTTCTTTGGGTCTTCATCGCGATTGTGATCCTCGTGTACTTTGGCGCGCTGCTGCATTTTGGCGCGTTGCGTGTAGGAATCATTCTTGCCTTCAGCATCTTTGGAATCTGCGGCAGCTACGGCGTGGCGTGGTTCGGGATTCGGGTGAATACGTTCGCGAACTCGCGCACCGCCTTTGCCAGCCTGCGCGGCAAGCCTTTCCCCCTATATGAGATCCCGGTGCGCGCTGGCATGAGCATCGGCATGATGCTGATCAGCGTCGAGCTGCTGATGATGCTCATCATCCTCCTGTTTGTTCCCGGATCTTATGCCGGGCCGTGCTTCATCGGCTTCGCCATCGGGGAGTCGCTGGGCGCCGCCGCGCTACGCATCGCTGGCGGCATCTTTACCAAGATCGCCGATATCGGCGCGGACCTGATGAAGATCGTCTTCAAGATCAAGGAAGACGACGCGCGCAATCCGGGCGTGATCGCTGACTGCACGGGCGACAACGCGGGCGATTCGGTGGGGCCGAGCGCCGACGGCTTTGAGACCTACGGCGTGACGGGAGTCGCGCTGATTGCCTTCATCCTGCTGGGCGTGCGGAGCTCCGCCGTCCAGGTGGAGCTGCTGGTATGGATTTTCGTCATCCGGGTGGCCATGCTGGTTGCCGCCGCAGCCGCCTACTACATCAACGGCGCCATCGCCAGGGCCCTGTACAGCAGCGTCGATGAGATGAACTTTGAAGCCCCGCTCACCTCGCTGGTCTGGATCACTTCGTTCGCCTCCATCGGGCTGACGTTCCTCTCCTCTTATTTCATTCTTCCCGACATTGGCGGCGACCCCACGCTCTGGTGGAAGCTCTCGATCATTGTCTCGTGCGGGACGCTTGCGGGCGCAATCATTCCCGAACTGGTGAAGGTTTTCACCTCCACGGAGTCGCGGCACGTCAAGGAGGTGACGGCTTCGGCGCGGGAAGGAGGCGCTTCGCTCGATATCCTCTCCGGCTTTGTCGCGGGCAACTATTCGGCCTACTATCTCGGGCTGGTGATGGTGATTCTCATGGCCATCGGCTCCTGGGTCAGCGTGAAAGGCCTCGAGCACATCATGCTAGCCGCACCGGTCTTCGCGTTTGGCCTGGTGGCATTCGGCTTTCTGGGCATGGGTCCGGTGACGATCGCGGTGGATTCGTACGGCCCGGTTACCGACAACGCCCAGTCGATCTACGAGCTGTCGCTCATCGAGCACGCCCCGGGCGTCCGCGAAGAAATGATGCGCGACTACGGAGTGGACGTGAACTTCGAGCGCGCCAAGGAGATGCTGGAGGCGAATGACGGCGCCGGGAACACCTTCAAGGCCACGGCCAAACCGGTGCTGATCGGGACGGCGGTGGTGGGCGCAACGACCATGATTTTTTCAATCATCATGGCGCTGACCGTGGGCCTGACGATCAACGTCAGCAAGCTCTCGCTGCTGCACGCGCCCTTCGTGCTGGGCCTCATCACCGGCGGCGCCGTGATCTACTGGTTCACGGGAGCTTCGACCCAGGCGGTGACCACGGGCGCTTACCGCGCGGTGGAGTTCATCAAGGCCAATATCCGGCTGGAGGGAGTTGAAAAGGCTTCCGTCGCCGACAGCAAAAAGGTGGTGCAGATCTGCACCGAGTACGCGCAGAAGGGGATGATCATCATCTTTATCGCAGTCTTCTTCGTCACGCTCGCCTTCGCGTTTCTCGACCCCTTCTTCTTCGTCGGCTACCTGATCTCCATCGCCACCTTCGGGCTCTATCAGGCCATCTTCATGGCCAATGCCGGCGGCGCGTGGGACAACGCCAAGAAGATCGTTGAGGTGGAGTTGAAGCAGAAGGGAAGCCCGCTGCACGATGCAACGGTGGTGGGGGACACGGTGGGCGATCCGTTTAAGGATACATCTTCCGTCGCGCTTAACCCGATCATCAAGTTCACAACCCTCTTCGGGTTGCTGGCGGTGGAACTGGCCGTGAGACTGACGGCGCAAACGGGCGCTCTGCTCACCCATATTTGCGCGGCTGTGTTCTTCTTAATTTCTTACTTCTTTGTCTACCAGTCGTTCTACGGGATGCGCATTCAAAAGACCGCGCCCACTGAGCCGGCGGTCAGCTCGGATGCCGATTCAGACAAGACCGTGGTAGGCGCGAAGTAGGAAGGCGCTCTCGGCAACTGCTCTTGTAGCGGCGGTGTCCTCACCGCCGGCCTTTAGCTTCCAATAATTGCGGCGATGGGGACGTCGCCGCTGCGCCGACTCGACTACTCGCTTTCCTTCTCTCTGTCGCCGGCAGACTGCTTCGACAACTCGGGCGCCAGCTCGAATGGCACCAGTCCGGCTTCCAGCTCCGCAACCGCCACCTTGGTTGGCTTCTTATAAGGCGTCTGCACCAACGGCTTCGCGCCCGCTTGCAACTGGCGCGCCCGCTTGGCGGCGACAAGTATAAAGCGAAACTTGCTATCCATTCCCACGTCCATCTATCCTCCAAAGGTCCTGCAGATTTCCAGAATTTTGTCCCGCTGCCGCTCTCGGCGCAACCGGGCGGCTTCTACCACGGCCCGCAGCGAGCGGACAGCGCAACGCAGGTCGTCATTCACCACGGCGTAGTCGTACTCGCGCCAGAAGCGAATCTCCCTCCGCGCGGCGGCGACGCGCTTCTCGATCACCTCAGGCGTGTCGGCGTGGCGCTGCGCCAGCCGGCGCCGCAGCTCATCGAGGGACGGCGGCAGCAGAAAGATGCTGGTCGCTCCGGGAAGCTTGCGGCGGACGCTGCGGTGCCCCTGCACGTCGATGTCCAGCAAGATGTCGCTTCCCGCGCGCTGCGCTTCTGTAATTTGGCGGCGCGACGTGCCGTAGAAATTTCCGTGCACCCTCGCCCACTCCAGAAACTCCCGGCCTCGCACCATCTCCCGAAAACGCGCCGAAGTCACAAAATAGTAGTCCCGGCCATCTCGTTCGCGCGGGCGAGGGAGCCGCGTGGTGTACGAGACGGAAAACTCAAGGTTGGGCACCGAACTGAGCAACCGCTGGACTACGGTTGATTTTCCGGAGCCGGAGGGAGCTGAAATAATTATAACCCCTCCCACGCGATTACGCGATTTCAATTCGTTGCTCTGCTCCCGAACCATTGATTTCAATCGGTCAATAACTCAATGGCTCAATCACTCGATATTCTGCGCCTGCTCGCGTATCTTCTCGATTTCCACTTTCATCTCGATCGCGCTCTCCGCAATCCGGAGGCCCGGGCCCGGGATGTCGGTGGTCTTCGCCAGCAGGGTGTTTGCCTCGCGGTTCATCTCCTGCAGCAGGAAATCCAGCTTCTTTCCCACCTCGCTTTGGCCGCCGATCAGTTCCGTCGCCTGTTCTACGTGGCTGCGGAGCCGCGTGATTTCCTCCGTGACGTCGGAGCGGACGGCGAGAATTGTAACTTCCTGTGCAAGCCGCGCCGGATCGACTGCCGCCGGGCTAGCCAGCTCTTGCACGCGCTTCGCCAGCCGTTCCGCGAACGCGGCCTGCGCGGAGCGCGACAGTCCGTCCGCGAGCGCAGCGAGCTCGCCAACCTTGGCCAGGCGCGCTTCCAAATCCCGGGCCAGCGCGCGGCCCTCCGCTTCGCGCGTCGCATTCAGGCTGCCAACGGCGCCGAGCAACGCCTTCTCCAGGATTCCCTGCAGGCGCCCCGCCTCCTTCGCCGGAAGATCAGCCTCCGATTCGATGATGCCCGGAATGCGAAGCAGCGCGACCAGATCGAGCTCCGAGCCGGCGCCAAACTCTTCGCGGACCACCTGGAGGGCGGCGATGTAGCTGGTGAGGGTTTTGCGATTGATTCGAAGCGCGACGCCGCCGGCGCGCTCGAAACTGCCTGCTGCCTCCAGGTGCCCGCGAACGATACGCTCCCGCAGGAGGCGCCGCGCGTGCGGCTCGAAAAATCCAATCTCGGGCGGCAAACGAAGCTGGAGGTCAAAGAAGCGGTGATTCGTAGTCTTAAGGCTGAAGGCGGCCGCGAATTCAGCGTCTTCGGCGCGGCCGTGGCCGTAGCCTGTCATGCTTCGCATATGAAAACAGTGACGAGTGAAGGGAGACGAGTGACAAGCAAATGGTGAATGGTGACTCGTCACTCGTCACTCGCCACTTGTCACTGCTTCTAGACAAATTGCAGCTCGTGCAGCCGCTGATAAAGACCGCCGCTCGTCACCAGGTCTTCGTGGGTGCCAATCTCGGTGACCACGCCCCGTTCGAGCACCACGATGCGGTCTGCCCGCCGCACCGTGGAAAGCCGGTGCGCGATCACCAGCACGGTGCGGCCCGCCATCAGATTGGTAAGCGCCTTCTGGACGAGCATTTCGGACTCCGTGTCGAGAGACGACGTGGCCTCGTCCAGGATGAGGATCGGTGAGTCCTTCAGCAGCGCGCGAGCAATGGCGATACGCTGCCGCTGCCCGCCGGAAAGCCGTTGTCCCCGCTCTCCGATCAGGGTCTGGTAGCCGTCCGGCATCTCCATGATGAATTCGTGAGCAAGCGCCGCGCGGGCCGCATACTCCACAGCGCTCAGGCCTACTTTGGCCTGTCCATAGGCGATATTGTTCTGGACCGTGTCGTTGAACAGGACCGTCTCCTGTGTCACGACGCCCACCTGCGCGCGCAAAGAGCCGAGATCCGCGTCACGAACGTCGCAACCGTCAAAAAGGATGCGCCCTCCCGTGACGTCGAAAAAGCGGGGTATGAGATTGGCAAGCGTGGTTTTGCCCGCGCCGCTCGAGCCAACGATGGCCACCACTTCGCCTTTGCGGATCTTCAGGTTCACGCCCTGAAGGATCGGAAGGTCGCCGTAACTGAATTCCACGTCCTCGAAAGCGAGTTCACGCCGGAAGGGCGGGAGCACGATCGGATGCGGTTTCTCAACAACCTCCGATTGCACATCGAGCACGTCGAAGGCGCGCTCGGAAGCGCCGACGGCCAGTTGGAAGGAGTTATTCACGCCCGTCAGCCGCTTAATCGGCTCGTACATCTTAATCAGAGCATAGAGGAACGCCACGAAGCTGCCCGTGGTCTGCGCGTGATGCACGATTTCGTTGCGCGCGTACAGCAGGGAGCCGGCGATGGTGATGGCGCCCAGCAGTTCCATCAGCGGCTGGCTGAGCGCGTGCGCCCGCACCCAGCGCAAGTTGGTCTTCAGCAGTCTTCGCGTGGCTGCGGTGAACTTGGTGTGTTCGAAGCTTTCCATGCCGAAGGCCATCACCACGCGGATGCCGGTGATCGTCTCCTGAAGGATATTGGTCAGGTCTGCCATCTTATCCTGGCTCTTGCGGCTATGCTTCCGGATATAACGCCCGATACTGGCAGAAGGCAGGACAATGAACGGCACCACGATGAGCGAGGCGAGCGCCAGGCGCCAGTCCACGTAGAAGATGAAGGCTAGCAGAAAGGCGAGCGTAAACGACTGCTTCAGGAAATTGGCCGTCACGTGCGAAACCGCATCCTGGATGCGGTCGATGTCATTCATGACGGTGGACATCAACTGGCCCGTGGAGTTGCCCGTAAAAAACGCCGCCGACTGCCGGAGAATTTTGCTGTAAAGCCGGTTGCGCAGGTCCCGCACGACGGATTGCCCGATGAAGTTCACCGAATACGTGCCCAGGTATGCACAAACGCCCTTGATGAAGGTGATCCCTACCAGCGCGATGACAATGGCCGTGAGCGGGTCGCGAATGTGCCCGGGAAGAAAGTCCTGAAGATAAATGGCGCGGCCGTGGAACGGCATCCTGAAGAGGAAAACGGGCGCAGTAGAGTGGCCGGTTTTCAGCACCTGGTCAAAGATCGGGCGGATGAGCAGCGCGTAAACGCCCTCACATGCCCCGACGATGGCCATCAGGAGAATGGCCGCAACGAGGAGCGGGATGTAGGGCCGGACGAGGCCGACAAGACGGCGAGCTTTGTGGTTCATTTAATTCTGGAGCAGGGGGGCCAGATTCCCTTGGCCATCGAACCGGGGCTCAAAGCGCTCCGGAGAAAGGCTCCAACCCGGCAGGTTCGCGCTCTCGGCGGCCAGCGGCTCAGAGAGGGCGATCCGGCCCAGGTCCAGAGTATTGCGGATCCAGGCGACGCGCTGGGTCTGCGGCTCGGGCGCGCCGATGCTGCCCAGGGCCACGTCAATCGCTTCGCGGTCGCTAGCGAGATGCATCGGTAGCCGCACGTTCGACGGCTTCAGTGAAGTGAGCGCGTTCACATACGTCTTCTTCAAATCGACCTTTTGAAAGAACCGCTCGTGGATCAGGTCGGCGTTGCCCACGCCCGTGGCGTTCCCTTCGCTCGCCGCGGTGAGATCGCGGACGTAGATCATGTCGATCTGCGGGCCTTCTTTCACGCTCCGGCCGATCACCTTGGTATCCATGCCGGTCCCGCTGATGTTCTTGCCCATCTCGTCCACAATGAGCAACTGGACGCTCGGGAATGGCAGCTTGGGCACGAGCCGCCGTGCGAGCGCAAGCGCCTCCTCCTCCTGAGGGATCATTTCCTTCGGCAATGCCGCGCGCGCCTGGCAGATCTGATGCAATTCGTTCTCCACCACCGCGACGCCGGCAACAATCTTGCCCCTCGCGAGCACGTGTTCGGCCATGGCCCGGATCACTTCCTCGTAGCCGTACTTGCGCGCCCAGCGATGAACTTCGTGAGCGCCGGTCTGCTTGCCCATGCCCACGGCGATCATCTTGAGACGCCCGCTTTCGATTTTGCCTGAGAAATCCGTATGCGGCTTCACCCGGTTCATCACCAGCACGCCGTCGGCTTCCCAGGCGTCACGGCTCATGAAAACCTGAAAGCCCTTGGCCGTCTCGCCCAGCGTTACGGTTTCCATCGATGAGCGGATCGGTGCGCCCACAAAGTCTTCCCGCACGCCGTAGCCTTCGAGGATGCGCCGCTGGCCTTCCGGCGTGGCGCCGCCGTGGCTCCCCATGGCCGGAATCACGAAGGGCTCGGCCCCTTGCTCCCGAAGCCAGCCGCACATCGCGCGAACAATCTCCTTCAGATTCGCGATGCCGCGGCTGCCCGCAGTCACAGCGATGCGGCGCCCGGCGAGCCGCTCTCGGTCGATACGGCAGGCCGTCAGTTGCTTCCGGATTTCACTATCGAGGTCCGCCAGCCCTTCCATCGTAGCGCGCGCGCGCGTGAGGCAGCGGAAGGGGGCCAAGGCAACGTGATCTTCTGATGGCATATTCTCAAATCACTCTGTGGGGTGCATGGTAACCGTCGTCGCGCCTCGCAGAACAAAATCAATCTTGGCCTCGCTGGGAATCGTTACTTGCTGGCCATGAGTGGCGGCCTGGTCGATTCCGCCGGCCGCTCCGCCAACTCCGGCGCCAATTCCGGCGCCTTTGCCGTGGCCGAGCACGGCGCCTAAAAGCGCCCCGAGAGCCGCGCCACCGCCAACCTTCTCAGCGGTATTTTTCCCTCGCGACGCGCCCACCCTCGTATAGTACCCGGTCTGCACCGGGAGGTCGGAGCCATTTACCTTAAGGCTCACCAGCTCGACCTGCAGCTCGGACTGGCCCTGGTAATGTCCTGCGCTGCGCACCTCGACCACGCGCACCGTCGCATCGGCGCCTTGTGGTACCACGACGCGCTGGCCCACGACAACCGGCGCAAAAACTGTCGCGGCGTACGTTTGGCCCGCCTGCGCGGTCTGCGAGCTGATCGGGTCAACCATGCGCACGCTGATGACCGTCCCGGAGGGAATCGTAACGTGGGCCGGCTTTGGCGGCGGTGGAGGCGCCGGAGCAGCCGCCGCGGCATGAGCTGGGGCAGGGGCTGGAACTGCTGCTGCGGGCGGCTGAGGCGCCGCCGAAGGCTGGGCTTGCGCCGCTTGTGCCGGAGCCGGAGCGTTGTTCTGGGCGTTCTGTGCGTCCTCGGGGACGCTTGGGTCGGCTTCGGAAGCTTGAGCTAATAAGCGCCGGGCGCGGTGATGGCGGGCCGGCCGCCGCGCGGAAGCTTCCTCCTGCTTCGCGGGCCCGCTCGCCGGCGGTTGCGCGGCCGCGGCGACCGTAAGCTGATCCACGACCTGCTTCACGCCGGGAGTCTTCTCGGCAAGGTCCTCCACTGCCAGCCGCTCGAGCGGCGCATTAACCTGGCCGCTGAGCGTGACCACGCCCTTCTCTGAAGCTACGTTCACGGAAAGCGCCTTTAGATCAGGGTTCTGATACAGCTTCGACTGAATGGCGGTTACAATTTCCTGGTCGTTCGGGCCGCTGATGCGGCTGCACGCACCGGCGAACAGCGCTCCACTCAGCGCAAAAACCAGCAGATAACTCTTTTTCGGATACTTCATGGCGTCCCCTGCGAATCAAAATGAGATTGCGTCCGTGGTTTCGATTCTAGCGGCTGCATACGAGTTGCCTCCGATGACGCCTTGCGCACGGACCCCAGCCTCCTGCGTGGCCTCGCTGGACGACCCCTGACCCGCCCCAATGCCCTAATATAGCAGGTCCAGAGGGCCTGTGGAAAAATTCGCGCCCCGCCCGGGTGCGCGACATAGAAGTTAAGGTCACAAACCGTGAATAAGGCCCCGTGAGGGGCCAGCCCGTGAGTAGCGGTAGGTGCAACCTACGGACAAGAAGCAGTAAAACCCATGCAACCCCGTAGGGGTTGACCGTGGCAACGTCCGGAGGCGCACTCGCCCCGCCCTCAGTAGCTTGCTGAAAAATATGCAGCGGCGGCTTTATGCCGCCGCGCGCCCAATGAGAATGCTGGAGCAATGGCGATATAAAATCGCCGCTACGCAGTGTAAGCAGGGTTTTCAGGAGACTATTAGGGCCGAAAATCTATTGAAAAACTCATTTCGCTGTGGTAGCGTGAGGCCGTCCATCTCAAGCTCTATCGCGGAAGACCCTGACGAATTCAGTTCCGAGGAGGAGGCAATGCATCAGAGCAGTTGGTCCAGATGGCTTGGAGTGCTCGCCTGCGCGCTTTTCTTTGCCGCGCAAGCGATGGCGCAGCTTTCTTCAACCACTTCGCTGGTGGGCACGATTACGGATGCGAGCGGAGCAATTGTGCCGGGCGTTAGCATTACCGCGGTGAACGTGGCGATGCGCGACACCTATCACGCCGTATCCAATAGCGATGGCGATTACAGCTTTCCTTTCGTGCACATCGGCACCTACACCATAACGGCCTCCGCGAAGGGCTTTCAGACCGCGACACACACCGGGATCATCGTCGAAACCAACCAGACGGTGCGCACCGATTTCACCCTCCAGGTGGGCCAGGTTTCGCAGACCGTGACGGTAACCGGCGGCGCGCCGCCGATTAAGACTGACGACGCCAGCGTCAGCCAGATTATCAACCACGAGCAGATTGCCGATCTTCCCCTGAATGGGCGCGACCCGCTCGAGCTGGCCATCACCACGCCGGGCGTGATCGCGGGGCTGAAGGGAGTAAACGGCGTGCCGCCAGGCGAGGACTTTATTGGGGCCGGCGCCCGCGAGATTCAGAACGAGGTAACGCTCGACGGCGTCAGCATCATGAACAATCTCATCACCACTACGAATTTCCGGCCTTCGCTCGCCGCGATGCAGGAGTTCCAGGTTCAGACCGGCACCTACAGCGCGCAGTACGGCGGCTACATGGGCGTTCACATGAACCTGGTCACCAAGAGCGGAACCAACCAGTTGCACGGCAGCGTTTTCGAATTCCTCCGCAATGACGCGTTCGACGCCCGGACCTTCTTCGAGAAATCCTCGCAGCCTAAAATTCCGTTCCATCGCAACCAGTTTGGCGGCGAGCTGGGCGGCCCGCTCGTCATCCCAAAGGTCTACAACGGAAAGAACAAGACGTTCTTCATGGTGGATTACGAGGGCCTGCGCCAACTCCAGAGCACGGGTGCGCTCGCTACCGTGCTGACGCCGAAGATGCGCACGGGAGACTTTTCCGAGCTCTCGACGGCCATTCACGATCCGCTGCTCCCCGGCGATCCTAACTTGAGCGGCAACGTCATCCCGACCGGCGATATTGCGCCGGCGGCGCTGAAGCTGCTGCAATTCATGCCCGCGCCGAATCAGCCCGGCCTCACGAACAACTACGTGGCCAGCGTTGTAACGAACGATTCCTGGGACCAGACCGTGGATCGCGTGGACCAGAATATCGGCGAGAAGACGCGCCTCTTCTTCCGCTACGCGTACATCACTGACGTGCCCGTGAACGGAGCAACCAACCCGACGGGAGGCCAGAAGAGTCCGAATAACGACACGAATTTTGTAGTGGGTTATACGCAAACGATCAAGCCAACCATGGTGAACGATTTCCGGATTGGACGGCAGTCGCTCACCACGAACTCGGTGAATTATTTTTACGGCGATTCGGCGCTCGACGCGCTCGCGCAGACGGTGAATATTCCGGGCTTCGCCTACAGCAGCGCGAACCCCGGCACGCCGCTGATCGCCACGACCGGTTACATGACTATCGGCAACGGCGCAACCAACTGGTTCCAGACGGATGAAACCTGGGAGGTGAACGATCAATTCAGCGTTATGCATGGCCCGCACAGCATCATCGCGGGATTCGACCTCTCCAAGTTCAGGACGGGACGCTCGGCGGTGAACGAGCCGCAGGGCCAGCTCAACTTCACCGGGCAGCTTTCCGGCTTCGCGCCGGCGGACTTGATGCTGGGCCTCCCGGCCAGTGACTTCACGCCGGCTCCCGAAATTCCCGGCCTCGTCGCGCAGTGGCGCGACGGGTTCTTCGCCCTCGACAAATGGGACGCCACGCGCAAGCTCACGCTCAACATCGGCGTGCGGTATGAGTTACCCACAGCGCCCTACACGATCAATGGAAACGCAACCATCCTGAACGCGACCAACACTGCGCTAATCCCTCCGAGCCCGCCGAAGCCCGGCTTTGTTTTTGTCCAGCCGGAGCGCACGGACGTTGGCCCGCGGCTGGGACTTGCCTATCGGCTGACCGACAAATGGGTGCTGCGCGGCGGCTTCGGCATCTACTACAACCCCAATCAGATGAATAGCTGGACTTTTCTCAACACCAATCCGCCGTTCTCGCCGGTTTTCGATTATCAGAACAATCCGCCTTTCGCAAATCCGGTGGTGACGCTCGCAAATCCTGCCCCCGCTTCGGCTCTGAAAGGGCAAACACCAACGCCCAATGTCATTACGCCGGGATTGCCTTTCTTCAGCGGGCGCATGAACCAGTGGAGCTTCGACGTGGAACGCACGCTGTGGCAGAATGCCGGCCTCGACGTTCAGTACCTGGGCAACTACGCCTATCACCTCGACACCAGCTTCCACAACAACACGCCGCTGCCCGGCCCCGGCGCCATCCAGGCGCGGCGGCCGAATCAGCTCTGGGGCGATATCCGAACCATCTCCAACAATGAATATTCTCACTACAACGCGCTCAATATGATTCTGACCCAGCGCATGAGCCACGGCGCGACGCTGCTGGTCTCCTATACCTATTCACATTCGCTCGACGAGGGAACCGACTCCAACGGCGGCGGCCAGCCCATGGATCCGTACGACTGGGCGCTCGACTACGGAAACTCCAATTGGGATATCCGGCATCGTCTCGTGGCGGACTATGTCTACGCCTTGCCGTTCTTCAGCGCTTCTCAGAACGTCTTCGAGCGCGACGTGCTCGGCGGCTGGCAGCTCAATGGGATTACCACGCTGCAAGACGGACTCCCGTTTAACGTGGTGATGGCGGGCGACATCGCCAACAATGGAGTCACTGGTGTTCAGCGGCCAAACTTGATTGCGCATCCTTATACGACGTGCGGCTCCGGGAACCTCACCAACTGCATAACCGCGGGAGCGTTTGCGGTGCCGGCCCTTTACACGTTTGGCACGGCGGGCCGGAATATTCTGTTCGGGCCGGGCAGGGTTAATTTCGACTTCTCGCTTTTCAAGAACATCCCGATCGGCGAGAGGTCGCATTTCCAATTCCGCGCCGAGTTCTTCAACCTGTTCAACACGCCGCAGTTCAGCAATCCCAACGCGACGTTCGGCGCGGCGTCGTTCGGCACCGTCACCTCGACCACTAGCAACAATCGCCAGATTCAGTTCGCGCTGCAGTATATTTTTTAAGGCTGAATGCTGAATTGTAAATTTTGAATCACGGGGTGGCGCATACACTGCGCATTTTGCGATGTGTGCGACGATCCACGAAGAGGCAGCGCAGCGCGGCAGAGCCGCAACCGATGCCATCTTCAGTCATTCCCGCGAAAGGGGGAACCCACTTAATTAATGGACCCCCGCTTTCGCGGGGGTGACACCGATGGCGGGAGCCGCGAGCATCCAAAATGTTTGCGAAAAAAAAGGTAATGCCTCA
>JBOGJW010000082.1:0-9321 GCA_050745245.1 Terriglobia bacterium
GCTTCCAGGAGCTCGTGCGCTCGGGCATCGAACTCAATTATGGCCGGACGCTGACGGTCGACCTGCAACTGACGCTGGGCAGCGTCCGGCAGACGGTGCAGGTGCGCGCCAGTGCGCCGCTGCTGCAATCGCAGACCGGCACTGTTTCATACTCGGTATCAAACCGGCAGACGCAGCAACTGCCGCTGAACGGCCGGGTCTTCACCTCGCTGCTCCTGCTCTCGCCCGGAGCCTACGTTGGGTCTTCGAACAATACTGGCACGGGCGTCTACGCCTCGCTGGGCAGCGTCAATTACAGCGTGAACGGGTCGAGCGCTCAAAACAACAGCTACCTCCTCGACGGCCTTTTCAATCGCGGGCTTTGGCTGAGCACGCTGGTGATGGTGCCGGTCCTCGACTCGATCCAGGAGATGAACGTCTTAACCAGTGATTATGATGCGGAGTACGGCTCCTCGGCCGGAGCTGTGACCATCGTCGAGACCAAGTCGGGAACCAACCAATTCCACGGCGACGCTTTCGAATATTTCCAAAATACCGATCTGAACGCCAACAGCTTCTTCAATAATCTGCAGGGACTACCGCGCCCTCCATTTCACTACAACCAGTTTGGCGGAACCTTTGGAGGCCCGATCCGCCGCAACAAAACGTTCTTTTTCGGCGATTACCAGGGCACTCGCCTTGACGAGCCGCAGACTTCGACCTCCACCATTCCTACACTGGCTGAGCGCCAGATGGTGGAGACGGGCAACTTCAGCGGGCTTGGCACGGCCATTTACGATCCTTTTGTCACGACGACGAACGCCCAGGGGCAAACAGTACGCAGCGCATTTCCAGGAAACACTATTCCAACTTCAGACCTGGACACCGCCGCGGTTAAGCTGATGAGCCTTCTACCCCCTCCGACGAACTCGGGGGCAACGAATAACTTTACGTTCAATCCGGTAGAAACGCAGACGATCAACCAATTTGACGCGAGGGTCGATCAAAACCTCACCACGGGCGACCGCATGTTCGGCAAGTACAGCTTTATTCGATCGATTGAAAACCTGCCAGGCGTGCTCCCTGCGCCTCCCAATTCCAGTATTCCGGTGGGGCCCTACATCGGCATCATCGGCGACAGCGGCATCAACGCGCCGATGCAGAACCAGTCCGGAACCATCGATTACGTCAAAACCATCAGCCCCCGCACCGTGAACGATGCGCAAGTGGGAGTGCTGCGATGGACGCTTAGCATTACACCCACGGATACTCCTTTCAAATCCGCGACCGCGCTGGGCATCCCCGGAATAAATATCAGCGACAAAACCGGAGGCTTGCCCGCATTCGTGATTTCAGGTTTTCAGACCATCGGCGACAGTAATACCTTCCCCGAAGACAGCTACACCACCACCTATCAGTACGATGACAATCTCACGCTCGTGCGGGGCTCACACACGCTGAAGTTTGGCGGCCTGTATCTGCGGAATGATTTCAACGGATTCTCCGCGTTTCCGATCCGGGGAACGTACAACTTCAACGGCCAGTTTACGCGGCAGGTCGGGAGCTCGACCTCGTCCACCGCCTTGGCAGATTTTGCGCTGGGTGATCCATCACAGGTGACACGCGCTGATCTGCTGGGAACCTTCGGGATGCGCTCCTGGCAGCTCGGCGGCTATGCTGAAGACTCGTGGCGGGTGAATGACCGGCTGACGCTCACTTACGGCCTCCGGTACGACCTCTTTGCGCCGCCCTACGACGTCCACAATCACTGGTCGAATCTTAATCTGCAGACCGGCCAGCTCGAAGTTGCGGGAGTGAATGGCAACGGGCGGCGGCTCGTGAACTTTGATCCCGATGATCTCTCCCCGCGCCTCGGCCTCGCATATACGCTCACCTCGGACCGCAAAACGGTTTTGCGCGCCGGGTTTGGCGAGTCCTACGTCATTCCGGGACAGGGCGGCGGCGAGCTTTACAAAAACCCGCCCTTCTTCACGAATCAAGTGATTAACACCGATCAAAATGGCATTCCACCGGTTACTATCACCGATGGCTTGCCCGCGCCGGTTGTTATTCCGGTAACGGACGAGGCGGCGCTTTCAAGCGGCAGCCCGAACGTGTGGGTGCAGAATTTGCAGGCGGCAAAGGTCATTCAGATGACGATGGGCGTCCAGCGTCAACTGGCGCCCAATCTTATGCTAAGCACATCGTATGTGAGGACGCGGACGCTCGGGCTAATTGACAACCTGAATTTGAACCAGTCTTATCCGGGTTCGGGCGCGCAAGGTCCGCGCCAGCCCTACCACTCGATTAATCCGAACCTGACGTCAATCACTACACGCGGCAACTGGGGCGACTCCTCATACAATGCGCTCGAAGCCCAGCTTGAGAAGCGGTTTTCCAGCGGACTGAGCTTTAACGTTTCCTACACCTGGTCTCAATACTTGTCCGATACCGGCAACATTAACGGTGGAGGGAATTTCCCCCCGCAGAACGCCCGCTGCATCCGGTGCATGTGGGGTCCGATGCCGGAGGACCGGTCGCAGGTGCTCGTGCTCAACCACACGTATGAACTTCCCTTCGGTACTGGACGCAAGTATGTGAATCATGGCGTCTGGGGCGCCGTGCTCGGCAACTGGGACGTGGACGGCGTTTGGACGGCAATGACCGGCATGCATTTCCATCCCACATTGGGAACCAATGTTTCAAATTCATCCGGGGGCGGCGCGCAGCTCCCCAACCGCAGCTGCAACGGTAACCTGGGCTCCGGCCAGCAGAGCCGCACCCATTTCTTCAACACAGCGTGCTTTGCGGCGCCGTCCCAGTTCGAATTCGGCAATAGCGGCACCGGCGTCTTGTTGGGACCGGGGGACTTCAATGTGGACCTGGCCGTGCATCGGGTATTTCCCTTCAAAGAGCGCTACCGGCTGGTTTACCGTGCGGAGATGTTTAATGCGTTCAATCGCGCAAACTTCGGCATCCCTAACGCGTCCATAGGAACACCGAGCGCGGGCATCATCAGCGCCGCCAGCGCGGCTCGGATTATCCAGATGGCGCTGAAGCTGACCTTCTGAAGCGCCTTCTGGCGCCGCGAGGTGATAACATGAGTAGCAACATGATCGCGCATGAGCCGCTGCAGCTTACCATACCCATCCCCGAATGCCAGGAGTCTGTGCGTCTTCCGGCGGGCCTTTTCAATTGGAGCGAAGACGAGTTCTTCCACTTCTGCCAGGCCAACCGCGAGCTGCGCATCGAGCGCGCGCCAGACGGAGAGATTATCGTTATGTCGCCTGCCGGAGGGTACGCCAGCTTTCAAAGCCTGAAAGTTGCGAGTCGATTGGACGCCTGGGCCGCGAAGGACGGCACCGGCGTGGCCTTTGGCTCCAACGCGGGCTTTCTCCTGCCGAACGGCGCGATGCGCTCGCCGGATGCTTCCTGGGTCTCGCTGGCCCGCCTTCAGAAATTGAAGCGGCGGGAGAAGGAGCAGTTCATCCCCCTCTGCCCCGATTTTCTGATTGAAGTCGAATCCCCCTCCGATCGCGCCTCACAACTGCGCGAGAAGATGAGGGAGTACATCGACTGTGGGCTGCGGCTGGGCTGGCTAATTTTGCCATCAGCGGCGCAGTTGGAGGTCTATTCTCCGGCGGGCGTCGAGACGCTCATCTCCCCTGCGAGCATCGGCGCCGATCCCGTCCTGCCCGGGTTCAAACTGGAGCTGGCCGCGATCTGGAACCCGCCGTTTTAGCGCGGGGTAGCGCGGACTTTTACACATCCAGCATCGGTGTCACCCCCGCGAAAGCGGGGGTCCATTAATGAAATGGATTCCCGCTTTCGCGGGAATGACTGAAAGTGGCGTTTGGTTGCGGCCGCAAGGCCGCGCTGCGCTACCCAGGTTCCGACTTTCAACTCTGAACTCTCAACTGCTTTATCGCATATGACCCAAATTACACGCAGGAAATTCCTCTCCGCCGGGGCCGTGCTGGCCGCCGAAGCGGGGCTCGGTGATTCGTTAGCGCAGGGCCGGCAGCAAGCGAGCGGCGCGCCCGCGGATGAAGAGGGGCGCAAAAACGTTCTGCTGCTGATGTCGGACCAGCACCGCCCGGAATCGCTGGGCGTGCGCGGCGACACCGCCGCGAAGACGCCGAACCTCGATGCGCTGGCGCGCAGCGGCGTGCGCTTCGACCATGCCTACTGCGCCGATCCCGTCTGTACGCCTTCCAGGGCTTCGCTGCTGACGGGACTCTACGTTCATCATCACAAAACATACAACAACGCTACGCCGTGGCCTTTCGAGCACAAGACAGTGGCTCACGCATTTGCCCAGACCGGCTACATGACCGCGCTCGTCGGAAAAATGCATTTTGTAGACGCGCAGACGCACGGGTTCGCTTACAAACTAGACTTCAACGACTGGTATCAGTACCTCGGGCCCAAAACGAAACTGCGGGCAGAGGAGATCATTGACCCGAATTCAGGGTCGGGGCTGCCACAGATTGACGACTTGTGGCGCGACTACGGCGACCCGTGGACCGGCGTGATCGAACGGGACGACCGGGAGGGTTACGTCGCCGTGGGGCGCATCTCGGCCTTGGCCGAAGAAGACCACTTCGAGAGCTTCGTCGCGCGCGAGTCGATCCGCTTTCTGCGAAATCACGGAACCAAGCGGCCCTTCTTCCTGGTCAGCTCTTTCCTGAAGCCGCACGATCCTTTCATGCCCGCGGAGCGCTTTGCCAAGATGTTCCACGCCGAGGACATGAAGCTGCCCGACACCTGGGGCAAGGTTGATCTTGCCACCGTGCCCCGCTTTATCCGCGAGAACATTCACTACAATTGGGCGACGCCAGAGCTGAAGGATCCTGAGCAGGCAAAGCTGCGAATCGCCCTCTACTACGCCGGCCTCGCACAGACCGACGACTGCATCGGCAAGGTGCTCGACGCGCTCAAGGAACTGGGGCTCGACCGCAACACCATCGTCTTATATACGTCCGACCACGGCGAGATGTTGGGCGTACACGGACTGTGGCAGAAGTTCGTTTTCTACGAGCCCTCGGCGGGCGTTCCGCTCATCTTTCGCGCGCCCGGCATCACGCCGGAAAACGCCGTCTGCGAAAATCTGGCGAGCCTGGTGCAGGTCTTCCCGACTCTCACCGAGCTCTGCGGGCTGGCTACGCCGGCAGGCTTGGATGAAGTCAGCTTCGCGGCGGACTTGCGCGAGCCCCAAACGGCGCGGGCCAGGACGGTTTTTGCGGAACACGCCTTGCCCGGGCCGCGCTCCGGTTACATGATTCGGCGCGGCGATCTTAAATACTCCTACTACGTCGACGACATGCCGGAGCTATACAACCTCCGCGACGACCCCGAAGAGATGCGAAATCTCGCGCTACAGCCCGAACACCGGGACACCGTCGAAGAGATGAGGTCGCGGCTGTTCGCCTGGTACCGCCCGCCGCAGGCGCGCTAGCGCGGCGTCCACGAATTGGACGGGCGATCTTTTTCAATGGGGGTCGCATACATCGCGCATTTTGCGGATGTATGCGACCCTTGAAACCCGCGTACATGGCACACGACGCCATGTATGCGCCACCCGCGCTACCTGGACTGGAAACCGCGCACGCATCGGGCGTGTCGCCATGCGTGCGGACCTCAGGAACCGCACATATGGCAAGATTTTGGCTTAGGGCGGAAGCATGGTGATCCCGGCCATACCGCCTCCTCGCAAACATCCGCACCTGTATGAGCTCAACACCTGGGCGTGGCTCGATGACCTCTCCGCCCGCAGCGGGCGCGCTGTCCGCCTCGGATCGGTGCCTGATGAGGAGTGGGACAAACTCCAGGGGGTGGGATTTGACTTCGTCTGGCTGATGGGCGTCTGGCGGCGCAGCGCCGCGGGACGGAAAATCCAGCGGATCGACGTGGGCCTTTTCCCCGCCTACGACACCGCGCTGCCGGGCTGGAGCGTGGATGACGTGGTGGGCTCTCCCTACTCCATTCAGGACTACACCCCTGACCCACACTTGGGCTCTTGGGATGATCTCGATGCCGCGCGCGACGCTCTCAACCGGCGGGGCATTCGCCTGATCCTCGATTTCGTTCCCAACCATACCGGCCCGGACCATCCCTGGATTACCGCGCACCCGGAATATTACATTCAGGGCGCGCTCGCGGATTTCCGCAGGAATCCCTCCGGTTTTTTTCTCGCCGAGCGAGACGACCGGGCGCGCTGGATTGCGCGCGGCAAAGACCCGTATTTCCCGCCTTGGCCCGACACCGCTCAATTGAACTACTTCAATCCGGTTACTCGCGAAGCGATGCTCGACGTGCTCCGCTCAATCGCGCGCCACGCCGACGGAGCCCGCTGCGACATGGCGATGCTGTCCCTTAACGAGATTTTCCGGCGCACCTGGGCGCCGCTCGTCGGCGGCGTCCCCCAGCCGACGGATGAGTTCTGGTCCGCCGCTGTGGCTGCGCTTCCCGGCTTTACCTGGATTGGGGAGGTTTACTGGGACCTGGAATGGCGCCTGCAGCAGCTCGGGCTCACATTTACATACGACAAACGATTCTACGACCGTCTGCGCAGCGGATCGCCCGGCGACCTCCGCGCGCACTTGAGAGCCGCGTCAGACTACCAGGCCCGCCTGGTTCGCTTCCTGGAAAATCATGATGAGCCCCGCTGCGCGGAAGTGTTCGGAAAGGAGAAGCTGCCCGCCGCGGCAACTCTCGCCGCGACGCTGCCCGGGATGCGTTTTTATCACCAGGGACAGCTTGAAGGAAAGAAGCTGCACCTGCCCATCCAGCTTCGTCGCGCCGCCCCCGACGCGCCTGACCCGAGTATTCAGGCGCTCTATGCAAAACTGCTGAAAATCAGCGATGAGGCCGTCTTCCACCAGGGCGAATGGAAGCTGCTCGATTGCCGCGCCTGCGGGGATGCCAGCTTTGATAATCTCATCGCATATCAGTGGCGGACTGGCGCGGCCTGGAAACTGATCGTGGTGAACCTGAGCGCCGGCGCTTCGCGGGGAAGCGTGCCGATCGGCGACGGAGCCCTGTGGCAGGGTCGGCGCGCGATTGTCGACCAGTTGAACGGCTTAAATCTTGAGGTCGATGGAGAGGAGATGGCGCGCAACGGGCTGGCCATTTCACTCGGCGCTTTCGGCAGCCGTATTTTCGATTTGACAGGTTCAGGTAAACTATAGGGCCGTCTGCCGCGCCATCCCGGCGACCGCAATGCCTCAGTCCTGGGCGCGCAGAGGCGGCTTTACGCCGCCATTTTCGGGGTGGCGGGATAAACCCGCCGCTACGTTCGCGGCCGAATCTGAGGCATTACTCGCAAGCGCTCCGCGCTTGCATGGGCGGCCGGGGCAGGCAGAACGGCAGAATGGAGGAGCGATGCACTTCAATCAGGATGCAATGGCCGTCCCGTATCGTACGATGCTGATTGCGGCGCTGGTTGCGCTGCCGGCGCTGGTTGCTGGGGCTCGAAGCGCCGGAGCGGCGCCTTCCGCACGCCAATACCTGGTTTACGTCGGAACCTACACCAAGGGGCCGAGCAAGGGCATTTACGCATATCAGTTCGATCCTGCCACGGGCGAGCTCGCGTCGCTCGGTCTCGCGGCGGAGACAAGCGACCCCTCGTTTCTTACGATATCGCCCAACCGGCGCTTCTTATACGCCGTGAATGAGATGCGCAAGGGCTCGCGGAATGGCGGTGTCAGCGCCTTCGCTATCGATCTGAAGTCCGGCAAGCTCACCTTCTTGAATGAAGTTTCTTCAGAAGGGCGCGCGCCCTGCTTTATCAGCATGGATAAGACGGGGCGCTACGTCCTTGTTGCGAACTATGGGACCGGCAGCATCGCGGTGTTCCCGGTGGCCGCGGACGGCCGCCTGGAAAAAGCGTCCGCCTTCATGCAGCATACCGGCTCGAGTGTAAACCCCGCGCGACAGAAGGGCCCGCACGCGCACTGCGTGAAGGTTTCACCCGATAACCGGTTCGTGATCTCCTCTGATCTCGGCCTCGACAAGCTGCTCGTTGCGCGCTTCAATGCAACGAGCGGAACTCTTGAGCCGAATACCCCCCGGTTCGGGAGCGTGGTTCCCGGCTCAGGTCCGCGCCATTTCGCGTTCAGCCCCAATGATAAATTCGTGTACGCCGTCAGCGAGATGGGTTCCACGCTCACCGTCTTCACCTACAATGACGCGCGCGGTGCGCTGCACCGGATTCAGACAGTCACTACCATTCCAAAGGGCTACTCCGGCGAGAACGACGGGGCCGAGGTCGAGATGGCGCGCTCCGGAAGGTTTGTCTACACCTCCAATCGCGGCGCCAACACCATCGCCGTATTCACGATTGACCGTGAAACTGGAAAGGTCAGCTTGCTTGAGGACGTGTCAACGCAAGGCAAGACGCCCCGGGCATTCGAGATTGATCCAACCGGCCGCTACCTTTTTGCCGCGAATCAGGACTCCGCCTCGGTGGTGGTTTTCCGGATCAATCCGCGCACCGGGCGCCTTACGCCAACCGGCCAGGTGCTCCAGATCGATTCGCCTGTGTGCGTGAAGTTCGTCGCACGGTAACAGGTGGCTGAAAAAAGTGTAGCGGCGGCTTTATGCCGCCATGCGGCCATTGAGAATCCTGGATCACTGGCGATAGATATAAAATCGCCGCTACACCGTTTGGGCAGGCTTTTTCAGCAACCCGGTTAAGGGAATGCGCGGCGATCCGAGGGCGGTCTCGAGCATGACACGTACAATTGTACGGATCGCCGCCAGCTGCGCTCTGGTCGCGCTGGTCTTCTATCTTTCCACGCTGGCCGTCGAGGACTGTACCGCGGGTCTGTTCGTTTACGACAATTGCCTCTGGGCGTGGGTGCACGAGCAGGCGGGCCTGCCGCAGAGCCGATTCCTTCAAGCCTTAACGCTCTTCGCGGCAGGGCTGGCCCTGCTTGTGGTCCTCTACTTGGCCGTGCGCTTCATTTTCCCGCGTCGCGCCGGAGGTCCGTCCTCGGACTCTGTCCTGTAGAGCCTTCGGCCTGCGAAAACCGATGAAAATGGCCGCGGCCCGGACAGCCCGCAAGGCGGGCGGAAGAATTTAGCCCGTGGCGTGGGAAGCTGTGAAAAAATTCGGGACGTGTCATTCTGAGGAGCCGCAGGCGACGAAGAATCCCCGCATTTGCTTTGCTTTAAATACCGGGATGCTTCGCTTCGCTCAGCATGACAGTTGTCAGCGATTTTTTCACACCTTCTGAGTGTCTCACACGGCCGGGCCGTGCTCAGTCTACAAGGAACTGGCGCAGTTTCGACCCGCTCGTGCAAAATAGAGGCCGCTGCGCACCACGGCAAGTAGGCCGA
>JBOGJW010000083.1:0-11511 GCA_050745245.1 Terriglobia bacterium
TAGCCCTGCTCGAAGCGCTCGGCGAATTCGTCCACGCGGGCGATGCGGCACGCGCGGAGGATTTCTTCCTCTGAGGCGTCGGGGCGCGAGAAGGCGACGTTCTCCCGAATTGAGCCGTCGAAGAGGAACGAGTCCTGCAGCACCACGCCAAGCTGCGTGCGATAAGAATCCAGGCGGACCGCGCGCAGGTCGGCATCGTCCACAGAAATCCGTCCGGAAGCCGGAACGTAAAACGCGCAGACCAGTCCGATGAGCGTAGATTTGCCCGAGCCGGACGGGCCCACCAGCGCCGTCACCGTTCCGGGCGCGGCCTCAAAGCTGATCTCGCGCAGCACGGCCTTTCCGGCGGCGTAGGCGAAGGAAACATCGTCAAAGCGCACCTCGCCGCGAATCGAATCGAGCCGGAGCGTTCTTTCCGCGTCCTCATCTTCGGGGCGCTCGGCGAGCACCTCGCGCGTGCGGTCGAGGCCGGCCATGGCCTCGCTAAGCTGCGTTCCGACGCCGACAATCTGGATGATGGGCGCGACGAGGAGGCCGAGAAAGAGGGTGTAGTTGACGAACGTTCCCACGGTCATCGTACCGGCCAGGACCTCGTGCGCGCCGAGGTACATCACCAGCGCGCCCACTACACCCACCAGCGCCGTCGAGGCGAGCGTCATGTAAGAGGTGGCGTCGAGCGTGCGCAGAACGTTTTCGAGGAGCCGCGCGGCGCCTGCGAAGAAGACCGCGCGCTCGCGCTCTTCCGCGTGGTAGCCCTTCACTACGCGCACGCCGCCCAGCGATTCGGTGAGGCGGCCGGTCACATCGGCGTTGATTTTGCGGCGCTCGCGAAAAATGGGGCGAATCACTGCAAACGCCCTGCGCATGATCAGCGCGAACGCGACGAGGATTCCGACCGCCAGCACCGTCATGCGCACGCTGATGCTCAGCAGCACAATCAGCGCCAAGGCGGAGGTCATGAGGCCGCCCGCGAACTGAACCAGGCCCGTTCCCAAAAGATTGCGCAGGCCCTCCACGTCGGTCATGATGCGCGCCACCAGCGTGCCCGTCTTGTTGGAATCGTAGTAGGCCACGGGAAGCCGCGCCACGTGCGATTGCACGCGCACGCGCAGCGCGGTGATCAGCCGCTGGGCTTCTTTCGAGAGCACTTGCGTCAGCCCGAATGACGTGACGCCCTTCACCGCCGTCGCCGCCAGCACCGCAATCACGATGGGCTCCAGCAGGCGGAGCTCGTGGCCGCGCATGACGTCGTCGATCAGGTATTTCGATGTGTAGGGAAGGACAAGGCCCGCAACGCGGTTGACGGCCATTAGCGCGAAGCCGATGGCAAGATGCGCGCGGCGCGGCCGCAGAAATTCCCAGATGTCGGGGAGCATCTCCCACCAGCGGGGGGAATTCTCCGCTCGCGGCGCGGATAAAGGCAGGGAAGGCGTTGCACTCACTGTCAGTCTATTCTACACCGGCGCGCGCGGGGGCGGACGGATGCGACACTTTCTTTGCAGGGTTGGGTAATGTGTGGCATGGGGTTGTTGCGTGATTCTGCGGCTTGTCTTCCGGCCTGAAGAAAAGGCCGGTAGAGTAGGAGAGAAGGCGGACCCGCAGGGCGGGAGCGCCGTCTCTCCCCTCGTCGAACCGGACGTGAAGATTTCCCTCATCCGGCTCTCCAGAAAGCATCAGACCGAAGACATGCACAGGTTCCGAACCACGACCGCGAGAGGAACGTCACAGCCGCTTAAGCCCCAGGCGTTGGAGCTGGGCGTAGTAGCTCACCCCTTTGGGCGGTCGGTAGGGCCGCTGACTGCGCCGTCTCAGGTGTTGCGTGAGACGTTCGCTGACGTACCAGTTGATCTTCCGGCAGGCCACACGAGGATATCCGAACGAGAAGTAGTTCGCCCAGCCTTTCAGGTGCCGATTCATACTAATGTGACATCATACATAGAGTATTAATCCAATCAAAGTTCGTCATCGACCTGACCATTTCCGGGTGCTGATCTAAGTCATGAAGCCCTGCACAAAGCTGGTCCACCACGGCGCTGAGAGAGGGAAAGACGCGATTGCCAAAGTAGTTTTCGCGGAGATGTTCCCAGATGTGCTCGACGGGATTGAGCTCTGGACTATAGGGCGGAAGGGCCAGCAGGCGGAGCCGGGCGGGGACACGCAACGCGGCGGCCCCATGCGAGCCCGCCCGCATTTCCACCGCGCCGATGGCGGTTTGAATCCGCCTGAAGGACAAGCGTCGCTGCCGGACAAGTCGGCAGCGAAAGAGGATGAGTGTCAAAAAACCTGCTTGACACGGCATCGCCATTTCAGAGACGCCTACCCGCTACCCGCTCTAATCAGCTTGATTACCAATGGCATCGGCCCCGCGAGGTAGCTGCAAGGGCTACGAATTGACAAGCAGCACTACGGCGACTCGACGAACCAGACCGGGACTCCTCCACCAGTGGTCTCTATAGGGCTGACGTCGACGCTTCCGCGAGGTGTAGCAAAGAGCTTCAGCTCAGGATTCCGCTGAAATAAATCCCCAAAAAGAGCTTCGCCGATCCCCATCAGGATGACCCCATCTGTGCTCATCGATGTGTGGCCTAATGGCCGGACATTGAATTCAGGTGGCTGCGAACCCCCGGTGAGCGGGCCCAGCGAACCCGTGCTCAACATTTGTCTTAGCCGCAGCATTCTCGGCGAGAACTCGTCTACCCCGAACTGGGTGTCGGGATCCGTGATGTCGGATAGGCGTCTGATCGGGTTTTCCCTCGACGTGAAAAAGACGACATCAGAGCCCAACGAATTGATAAAGCCCAGCGTCCTGGAATCCACGACGACTATGGCGACATCGAGCGATTCCGTTAGAGCCTGCAAAGCCGTCACGCCGTGATTGTCTTTTGCATTCAGATCGGCGTGGTTGGCCAGCAGCAATTCCGCCACATCCTTGTGGCCATTGGTAGCCGCCAAGTGCAGAGGCGTCTGGCCGAGGTCGTTTTTCGCATTGACATCGGCGTGGTTGGCCAGCAGCAGTTCCGCCACATCCTTGTGGCCCTGAGCCGCAGCCTGGTGCAAGGGCGTCATGCCGTCGTTTTCCTTGGCATTGACATAGGCGTGGTTGGCGATTAGCAGTTCCGCCACGTCTTTGTGGCCATTCGACGCCGCTAGCTGTAAGGGCGTCCAGCCGCCGTTGTTCTTGGCATTGACATCGGCGTGGTTGGTCAGCAGCAGTTCGGCCACGTCTTTGTAGCCCTTAGCGGCTGCTAGCTGCAAGGGCGTCCATCCATCCTTGTTCTTGGCATTGACATCGGCGTGATCAGCGATTAGCAGTTCCACCACATCTTTGTGGCCATTAGCGGCCGCTATCTGCAAGAGCGTCCAGCCGTCCCTGGTCTTGGCATCGACGTCGGCGTGCTTGCCGATTAGCAGTTCGGCCACGTCTTTGTGGCCATTCAATGCCGCTACCTGTAAGGGCGTCCAGCCGTCGTTGTCCTCGGCATTGACATCGGCGTGATCAGCGATTAGCAGTTCCGCCACCTCTTTATCGCCATTAGCGGCCGTTATGTGCAAGGCTGTCATGCCGTTGTTTTTCTTGGCATGGAGATCGGCGTGGTTGGCGATCAGCAGTTCCGCCACGTCTTTGTAGCCTTTAGCGGCCGCTATCTGCAAGGCTGTCATGCCGTCGTTTTTCTTGGCATTGACGTCGGCGTGGTTGGCGATCAGCAATTGCGCCACGTCCTTGTGGCCCCCATCCGCTGCCCAGTGCAAGGGCGTCCAGCCGTCGTTGTCCTTCGCATTCACATCGGTGTGGTTGGCGATTAGCAGTTCCACCACGTCGTTGTGGCCATTAGCGGCCGCTATCTGCAAGGCTGTTATGCCGTCGTTCTTCTTGGCATTGACATCGGCGTGGTTGGCGATCAGCAGTTCCGCCACGTCGTTGTGGCCTTCAGACGCCGCTATCTGCAAGGGCGTCCAGCCGCCGTTGTTCTTGGCATTGACATCGGCGTGGTTGGCGATCAGCAGTTCCGCCACGTCCCTGTGGCCATTCTGAGCAGCATAGTGCAAGGGCGTCATGCCGTATTCATCTTTGCTAAAAACGAGAGAACGATCCTTGTTCAGCAGCGCCTTGAGCGTTACTAGGTCACCGTCGTTCGCCGCGACATGAATCTGGCTGCAGAAGGCGGCGCTAGTCCAGGCCAGCGCAAACAGCGCGACCAGAATGACGGCGGCACGGCGGGGAACTGGAGAGCGGCAGGGCGCATTAAAGAAAGACTGCATATTCATGGTTGCCCCAATCCTCTGCTTCCAACGGCACTCAGATTTCCCGGACTCATCGGGATAATTCAGTGGCTCAATAACCGCATAAACCGCGCCTTTCCTCGGGTCGGGCACTCGACGCTAAAACGGGGGGTTGTTTCGACCTTTTGGTTGCGGTTCCGCCGCTCTTGCAACAGTGTGTTCTGACAGAGGGACGGATCGATCATCCTATCTCGTGATCGCGTTTGCTATGCACCCATCATATTCCAAGTCAGCAAATAATCAATAGATTCTTTTTAATCTTCCAGCGGGATCAGCGAATACACATTTCGTTTGGCTCAAGTGAGCCACGGTCCCGGCACGCCGGGTCAAGGCAAAAAAGCAACTTTGAGGAGCGTTTATAACCCTTTGTTTTCAGCAGCACTTTTCAAGTTACTTAGGAGGTGCTTAGGCGGTGTCTCGATTGAAGTGAGGCACGGGTGGATCTCCGCCTGTTAATCCCGGGGGCTTGCACGCGCGGCACGTCCAGGCGAAGAAAATGCGGCTCGGGATGTACCTCATAGTTAGCGGGTAGCCGCGGCACGGGTTTTGTGCCGTGGACTTTTGAGTCCCGGTATCTTTCCGGCAGCCGCGGGTAATCGATGCGAATCGGGCAGCGTCGGAGGGTTTCCTGATCCAGCGCAAAATTATTGTAGCTGGACCATCGCCACTCGTCCGGCTTGCTGACCGCGCCCTTGCGCACCGTAAGCGCGGCGCAGCACGCCCCGATTTTATACAACAATCTGGCCGCCCCTGTGTAACAAAAAGCCCACGGCACAAAACCCGTGCAGTGGCTACCGGCTTGCCTTGCCGCGACCCTGCCTTCAACACCATTGACACGGGCTGCGGGCTGCAATAGAGTATGCGCGGTTCGATTCAACTTCAGGAGAACGGAATGACCAAAGGAATCGCTCGTTGCGCGCTGCTGTTTTGCTTTGCGATTTGGGGTTGGAGCATCACGGCCTTGGCCCAAGCCCCTAAATACGATCTCCTTTTGAAGGGCGGGCACGTGATTGACCTCGCCAATCACACTGACCGGGTAATGGACGTCGCCATCGCCAATCACCGGATCGCGGCCGTTGAGCAGGACATTCCCGCCAGCGACGCGGGCAAGGTGGTGGATGTCTCCGGCTACTACGTCACGCCCGGGCTGATTGATATACACGTCCACGTGGGCAACGGCGGAGTGCCGCTGGACTGGTTTACCCCATCCGCGCGCCATCGCGAGGTGCCCGAGGGCATCATGACGGATATCCCGCTCAGGGCCGGGGTGACAACCATGGTGGATGCGGGCTCCTCCGGCGCCAACAATTTTATCCAAGAGATGCTGCAGGTCACGGATCACTCGCAGGTGCGCCTTCTCTCCTGGCTGAATATCGTGCAGAACGGCATGTTCAGCGGCCTTGAGCAGGACCCGGACAACATGAATCCCGCCCGCTGCGCCCAGATCATCAACGAATTTCCCAACCTCATCGTAGGCATCAAGTCGGCGCATTACGGCACGGGTTTTAACCTGAACAGCCCGCCCACGCCCTGGGCCGGAATCGATGACGGGATTGCCTGCGGGAACATGACGCACCGGCCTATCATGTTAGATACTTCGCCGGTACCGGGCCGCTCCTATGCCGATATCATTACCAAGCGGCTGCGTCCGGGCGACATTCACACCCACGTCTTCGCGCAGCAGTTACCGATTATTCTACCGGACGGCAAGGTGAACCCGATCATGTGGGAAGCGCGCAAGCGCGGCGTGATTTTCGACGTCGGCTACGGCTCGGCGAGTTTCTGGTGGCGCAACGCGGCCCCGGCCATCCAGCAGGGGTTCCTGCCCGACTCGATCTCGACGGACCTGCACCTGGGCAACGTTCCGGAACTCAGCCTGATCAACATCATGTCGCGGTTCATGGTGATGGGCGAGACGCTGGACCAGGTGATCCGGCAGACCACCGTGGACCCGGCACACGAAATTCACCATCCCGAGCTGGGGACGCTCAGCGTAGGCGCGGACGCCGACATCGCCGTGATGCAGCTCCTGCACGGCAAGTTCTGTTACCACGATGACGGCTATGCGCGGATGTGCGGCGACTCCAGCCTCACCGACGTGATGACCGTTCGCGACGGCGCGATCGTGTACGACCCTGGCGCGCTCAGCATGACCGACTGGCAGAAAGCGCGGCCGCAGTACTTCGGCCACTGCCCGCAAGGCGGGAGGATGTTCAATGGCCGCCGGCGGTGCTTCTCCTCGGCCGATAATTTTCCGAGGACCGTCACCAATTACGAGCGCCTCGCTCCGCCATTCCCGTCGCAGCCCTGGCTGCAGGTGCCCGGAAACCAGGGGAACAATCCCCCCGGCGCGCCGCATCCCCCTGATTTGTCGCTCCAGTACCACTCGCCCTTCCCGGACCATCCGAGGGCGCAGCCGCTGGCGAATCCAGGGGATACGTACCCCGTCGAGAACCAAGCACCTGGTGGCGCGGGCGGGCAATAGGGCGGCGCGGACAGTGTCTTTTCTGCGGGGCGTTATTCAGGCCTCCGGCCCGCGAGAGTTCATGAAAGTACCCGCGAGCCCGGACCAAGTCGGCCCGCTTTGTATCAGGGCATGGCTTCAGCTATGCCGCAGAGCCACCGAACGGAGCGGGCTTTAGCCCCTGTTGTAGCGGCGCCAGCGCAGCAGCGGCTAAAGCCGGGATTATACTGTGCGCTGAATTGGCACGACTGAAGTCGTGCCCTGCTACACTGCGCTGACGCACCGCCCTGGGCGGAGCATTTTCGGTTCGCGGGTAGTCCACCCCCGGTGGCATGGTAAACTGGCGTCGAGATCGCGTGTGAGTCATGAAGCTCGAAGATTACAAGACGGTTCTCTATCGGCAGGAAGACGGCTCGTGGGTTGCGGAAATCCCCGCGATCTCCGGCTGCTACGCCCTCATGCCCAGCCGGGAATCCGCTCTGGCGGAGCTATCGAACGTCTTCCGCATGCTGGCGGAAGAGTACGCCGAAAAGGGCGCTCCGCTGCCTGCCGACACTACCGAAATCGTTAATGCCTAGCGCCACGGCCCGTGGATGAAAACCTCAACATGCATCGAACCAGCGGTGCTCGACCGATTGGTCTCGAAGATCGTCGAAACTGTTCAGCCGAGGCGTATCGTTCTCTTTGGATCTGCAGCCCGCGGCCAGATGGGGCCCCAGAGTGACGTGGACCTGCTTGTGGTGATGCCGGACGGGGCGCATCGCCGTCAGACTGCACAGCGGCTGCTGCGGGCAATGGCAGGGCTGGGCGTCGCAAAGGACATCGTTGTCGTTACCGAGTCGGACGTTCGCGAGTTCGCCGAGGAACCTTCTCTAGTTCTTCAGCCTGCACTACGGGAAGGCCGGGAATTGTACCGTGGCTCTTGAACGCGAGATTCCAGGCTCCCCGTCTGACTGGCTGCGCCGCGCGCGTAGCGATCTGGCTTTAGCCGAAATGCCTCTGCTCGATGCAGTCCTTTACGAAGACTTGTGTTTTCATTGTCAGCAGGCGGCGGAGAAGGCGATTAAAGCAGTTTACCGCTCCAACGGCCGTGAATTCCGCTACACTCACGATCTTACTGAACTACTAGACGGGCTGGCGGCGCATGGTATTTCCATTCCCGAGGACGTGCGCGAGGCGGTGGATTTAACCCCTTTTGCGTGGCAAGCCCTCTACCCGGGACCGGCTGAGCCGGTGACTCAGACTGAGTATCAACACGCTGCCGCTTTAGCCGAACGAGTAGTAAAGTGAGCCGTGAAACTCGTCGAGAAGGCGCGGAAATGATCACCTGCTAATTCTTCTCGAGTTCCTTTCCGTCCTCTTATGGCTCAAAACCAAACATCCAGGCGCCCCAAGCTCGCGGCCGTAGTCACCGCCATTCGTTTGTACTCGCACCCGCAGCACATTGTTGGGCGGTTCCTTGACGGATACGGCTGGAACGGCACATACCATCACCCGCAGATGGACTTGGTGGCGCTTTATGTGGATCAGCGCGGCGAAGGCGACCTCACGCAGGAGCTTATCGACCGGCATCCCGGCCTGAAGGTGTACCCTTCCATTGCCGAAGCCGTGACGCTCGGCACGGGCAAGCTGGCGGTGGACGGCGTGGTCGTGGTCGGCGAGCATGGCGTATATCCCCGAACGGAAAAGGGACAGGCCATGCAGCCGCACTTCCGCTTTTTTGAGGCCATCGTCGATGTGTTCCGGTCGAGCGGCCGCGTGGTGCCGTATTTCAACGACAAGCAGCTCTCCTCGTGGAGCTGGCCGCAATCGAAACAGATGTTCGACACCGCGCGCGAGATGGGGTTTCCGCTCGAGGGCGGCTCAAGCCTCGCCGTGACCTGGCGAATCCCCTCAGTTGAGTTCCCTACCGGCGCCACGGCTCAGGAGGCGCTCTGCGTCGGGTACGGCGGCGTGGACAGCTACGATTTCCATGCGCTCGAGACCATCCAGTGCATGGTAGAGCGGCGCAAGGGCGGCGAAACCGGCGTCGAGTGGCTGCAAGCGTACCAGGGTGAAAGCTTCTGGCGCGCTTACGAACAGGGCGTGTGGTCGCACGCGCTGGTGAAAGCGGCGCTCAGCCGAAGCTCCACGCTGATGCCCGCGAGCGCGATCTTCACTGACGTGTTTCCCAGCGTCGAGCAGATGCGCAGCCTCGTGCGCGAGCCCACCGCCTACCATTACCAGCATCGCGACGGGCTGCGTTGCACGATCCTGCTGATGAACGGCATGGTGCGGGACTTCACCTTCGCCGCGTTCATTAACGGGCAGTCGAAGCCCTTCTCCACGCAAATGTACCTGCCGATGCCCGACGGCCGCACCACGCTCGCGAGCTTCTTCAGCCCGCTGGTGCACAATGCCGAGTTGATGTTCCTTACCGGCAAGGCGCAGTACCCGATCGCGCGAACGCTGCTGACTTCCGGGCTGGTGATCGCCGGCGTCGATAGCATATTCCAGGGCTTGCGCCGCGTTGAGACGCCGCAGCTCGCCGTGGCGTACCAGCCGAGCCCCCAGTCGACTTTTTGGAGAAGCTGATGCTCACCCGCCGCCGCTTTCTTGGCCTCTCATCCGCGCTGCTCGCGGGGCGCGGGCTTCTGCGTCCGGCGTTCGGGCAAACGTTCACCGGCGCACCCGTGCGCCTGGCGGTTCTGGGCAGCACTTACCACCTGGGATCAAACCTGCAATCCATCGCGGACCGGTATCTCGTGGGCTATCCATGGGATGGCGACTGGCACATGCCGAGCGTCGCGGTGGTCTCGGTCTATGTGGACGCGCTGGCGCCGAAGTTTGGCGGACCGATGAAGTTTGCGCAGGAGATGCGCGCCGAGCGTGCGGCTGCGATGCGCCGGGCGCGGGGCCTGCAGGGAATGCCGCCCGCACCTGCGGCGCCTTCGCCATCGCGACACCAGGAGACGGCCCCGCCGCATCCGCCCGTGGCGCAGAGCGTCACTCGCTTTGGCCGGCGGAGAGCAGAGGAGCCCGAAACCGGCGGGCCAAAAGGCGATCTGACGTTCGAGCGCTCGCAACAGTTCGGGTTTCGCGTGTGTCGCAACATTCCCGAGGCGCTGCGCTGCGGCGGCGAGCGGCTCGCCGTTGACGCCGTGCTGGCGGTGGTCGAGCAGGGGAATTATCCAACGAACGACAAGGGGCAGATTCTTCTGCCTTGCTACGATTTCTTCCAGCAGTGCGTGCAGGTTTTCCAGGAAGAGCGGCGCGCGGTCCCCTATTTTAATCACAACCAGCTTTCCTTCAGCTTCCCGGAGGCTCGGCAGATGGTGACGACAGCCGAGCGGCTCGGCATGCCGCTGCTCGCCGGCTCATCGCTGCCGGTCACCTGGCGGCTGCCAGGAGTGGACGTGCCGATGGGCGCGCGCGTGGAAGAGGCCGTGATGGTGGGGGTGGGCGAAATTGGCGTTGGGGATTTCGACGCGCTCGAAGCCATGCAGTGCATGATCGAGCGGCGCAGCGGCGGCGAAACCGGAGTGAAGGCCGTGCAGTTGCTGGAGGGTGATGACGTTTGGGCGGCGGGCCGTGCCGGGCGCTGGTCGAGAGAACTGCTGAGTTCCGCGCTCTCCCGCAGCGATACCCCGCTGGGGCTTACGCTGCTCGATGGCCGGACGCAAGACCTGGTGGCTTCCGGGGTTTTGCCCCAGTTGGTGAAGGCGCCCGCCGCATACTGCATCGAGTACGCCGACGGCGCGCGCGCCACGCTGCTGATGCTCAATGGCGCGGTGATGGACTTCAATATCGCGGTGCGGACGGGGGGCAGCGGGTTGGTTTCCACTCAGTTCTTTCTCCCGCCAACGCCCGATGTAACCAACACCGCGTGCCTTGCGGCAAAGCTCGAGCAGATGTACACCACCGGGAGCGCGCCCTATCCCGCGCAGCGCACGTTGCTGACCTCGGGCATTTTGGAAGCTTGCCTCGACTCGAGGCGCCGGCTGAACCAGCGGATCGAGACACCGCATCTCGCGGTGCACTACCAGCCGCCCGCCGAGTCGCAATACGCCCGCACGTGATTGTGCAGCCTTCATCCCGCCGCCGTATCTTTCAGGGCATCTTGCGGGCGCGCCGCCCAGGTGATACCGGTACGCTTGCTTCATCTGTTCCGATGCCGCCTGGTAGTTTCCCGCGTTCATCTCCCGGTCTTCTCCGGAATTAGCTGGTCTGCCCATCCGGGACGTATTGTCAATCAGAGGGGGAATGGAGGAGGCGACTGCGGCGCCGTGTTGGGAATCCGGGACAGGCACGGCGAGCAGTTTTCCTCACCGTGGGCTTTACAAGCCTACCGACGAATCCACAGGCCGGATTCGTTGTGGCTACCACTGCGGCGAATCCAGGTTCGCGTTTCGAACGAACCACGCCAGGCCGAGAAGCCCCATGACGAGAAGGGCCAGCGTGCCCGGCTCGGGCGCCGCCTGCGGCGTCAGCACAATGGGCGTTGGTGTGAATGTTGGCGGATGGAGCGTCACGCCCGGCGGCCACGTTGAGCAGCCGGCCGGTGTTTGATCGCCGTTCAGGACGGCTTCGCCGGCCGCGGTGCAGTTGGGAATCTGACTCCAGACGATGGCAAGGGAGCCCGATGGATCGCTGACGTCCCATGTGTAGCCGAAGGGGAGCGCTGTGTTATTCGACATGATGAAATCGAAGTTTGTAAATTGACCGGCGAGCGAGCCGAAGTTCAGAATGTCAAAGCTCGCGCCCAGAAAATTTTGCAGGCCTGATGC
>JBOGJW010000084.1:0-4624 GCA_050745245.1 Terriglobia bacterium
CGCTCTATGGGCGGCTTCCCGATTGCGTGGGCGGCGGCACCGTTTATTACGGCGCGCACGCCTGGCGATTTCATCCCGAAACCTTCCGGCTGCCATCCTACGTTGGCCGCGTGCCGGGCTCGAGCCTCGCGGACTGGCCGCTCACCTATTCGGATCTCGAGCCGTATTACGAGAAGGCCGAGTACGACCTCGGTATCAGCGGCGACTATGGCCCGTTCAGCCCGGCGCGACGCAAGCCCTTGCCCCTGCCGCCGCTCGAGTCGAACAAGGAAGCGGAGGTGCTCTATCCCGCGGCGCGGCGGCTGGGCTGGAATCCGTTCCACACGCCGGTGGCGATCCTCTCGCGCCCCTATCGCGGCCGCTCGGCTTGCGTCCACTGCGCCTATTGCAACGGCTTCGGGTGCGAGGTGGGCGCGAAATCTTCGACTCTGGTGAGCGTTATTCCAGAGGCAATACGCACCGGCAATTGCCGCTTGCTCCCGCACGCCTTCGTTCGCGAGATCACCGTCAACGCGCGCGGCGACCCCGACGGCGTGGTTTACCAGGCGGAGGGCTCGTCCACCTGGCAGAAGGCGGAGGGGCGCTTGATCGTGGTTTGCTGCTCGGCGACGGAGACGCCGAGGCTGCTGCTCAATTCCAAGTCGAGATGGTTCCCGCGCGGAATCGGCAATGAGCACGACCAGGTGGGACGCAACATTGAGAACGACGGCGGCCAGTTCACATACGGCCTGTTCGATTCGGTGGTGACCGATCAATTTGGACCGGGCGTCTGCTTCGGCGTGGACGATTTTCAGTTCCGCCGTTGGCGCGGCAAATCCGCGGGCGAGAGGGGCCAAAGCGGCGGCCAAATCAGCAAGCTCGCCCACGGCGTCCTCACCAACTACCACACGCGCCCGCCGCTCGGATTCGTGCAGCGGATTCACCTTCCTGAGGGCGTGCCGCGATACGGGGAGGACCTCAAGGCATTTTACCGGCGCTACTTCCTGCGGTCGATCTGGCTGTACTCCACCTGCCACGCATATCCGCGCGAAGAGAACCGGGTGGACGTTGACCCAGTGGCGCGCGACGCGCGCGGCGTGCCGGTGAGCCGCATCACATACCGGCAGCATCCGAAAAACGCGGATGAGCGGCAGTTCATGGCCGGCCGCTGCGAGGACCTGCTGCACGCCGCCGGCGCTCACACCATTGTGAAGCCGCATATCGTCAGGGAGAGCGAGGAGGGCATCTCCACTCACCAGCAGGGGAGCTGCCGAATGGGCGCCGATCCCAAATGGTCAGCGACAGACCGCGCCGGCCGCGTGCACGGCGCGCCCAACGTCTATATTGCCGACGGCAGCCTGCTCTCGAATCCCGGCGGCGCCAACCCGTCGCTGACGATCCAGGCGCTGGCTTATTGGGTCTCAGCCCATATTCTGCAGGATCACAAGCGAGACAGAACCTGAGGCGCGCACGGCGTAGCGCCGCCGTCTCGGCGGCATGCAAATCGCCGGCGGGACGCCGGCGCTGCCTTGCGGAGAATGAGGTGCTGAAGATGAGCGGAACCACGCTGGGTGTGCTGATTGGCAATCGCGGATTCTTCCCGGTAGCGCTGGCGCGCGACGGCCGCGAAGAGATGCTGAAGGTTCTGCAGCAGGAAGGTTACAAGGTGATATGCCTCGGGCCGGAAGACACGCGTTTCGGGGTAGTAGAGACGCTTCAGGATGCGCGCCGGTGCGCCGCGCTCTTCAAGGAGCATAGCAATGAGATTGACGGCATCGTAGTTTCACTTCCGAACTTCGGAGATGAAAAGGCGGTTGCGAATACGCTGCGAATCGCGGGGCTGGAGGTTCCGGTGCTGGTCCACGCGTTTCCCGACGATCCCCAGAACATGAAAATCGCCGGCCGCCGGGACAGCTTTTGCGGGAAGATCTCCGCCTGCAACAATCTTTGGCAGTACGGAATCCGCTATACGCTGACCCGCCAGCACACGGTGGCGCCCGCGTCGCAGCCCTTCAAAGAGGACCTGAAGGACTTTGCCGCCACCTGCCGCATCGTCAAGGGGCTGAAGAACGCGCGAGTAGGGGTGATCGGCGCGCGGCCGGCGGCGTTTAATACCGTGCGCTTCAGCGAAAAGCTGATGGAGCGCGCCGGGATCAGTGTGGAGACGCTCGATCTCTCTGAAGTGCTGGGGCGCATTTCGCGGATGAACGATGATGACAAACAGGTCAAGGGGAAGCTCGAGGGCATCCAAGGCTACGTTGCCACGCGGGGCGTGCCGCCGGCCTCGCTTGCGAAGATGGCGAAGTTCGGCGTGGTGGTTGACGAGTGGATGCGCTTGAACGAGCTCGCGGGCACCTCGGTTCAGTGCTGGACGGCGATGGAAGAATTTTTTGGCGTGGTCCCGTGCACGCTCATGAGCATGATGTCCAACAACCTGATGCCCAGCGCCTGCGAAACCGACATGATCGGCATGATCGCCATGTACATCCTGCAGCTCGCCTCCGAGACGCCGAGCGCCATCGTCGATTGGAATAACAACTACGGTGAAGACCCCGACAAGGCGGTGATCTTCCACTGCTCAAACCTGCCGAAGCATTTTTTCGAAGACTTTCGCATGGATTTTCAGGAAATCATCGCCGGCACTCTGGGAAAGGAGAGCACGTTTGGCACGGTGGTGGGCAAGCTCAAGAGCGGACCGCTTACGTATTGCCGCGTGAGCACCGACGATTTGCACGGGCGAATGCGCGCATACGCCGGCGAGGGCGAAATCACTGCCGACAAGCTCGAAAGCTTCGGAGGCTACGGCGTGGTGCGCATCCCGGAGATGCAAAAGTTGATGCACTTCGTCTGCAGAAACGGCTTTGAGCATCATGTCTCCGTGAGCCGCTCCAACTGCGGCCGGGCAGTGGCTGACGCGCTCGGCAACTACAAAGGCTGGGACATTTATTACCACGCGTAGCGCCGGGCTGTAGCGGCGCTCTAGGCGGGCGAATGCATCTGGGTGCTCGCCGCCCGCGCAATCGATGTCACCCCCGCGAAAGCGGGGGTCCAGGAATGGATTCCCGCTTTCGCAGGAATGACTGAAAATGGGGGTTGCTTGCCGCCCGGACGGCGGCGCACCGCGACGTAACATGTGCGGAATCTGCGGGATTCTCAATTTTGACCGCCGGGAGCGGGTGGACGCCAGCGTGCTCGCGGCCATGAACCGCGAGATCGTCCATCGCGGCCCCGATGATGAGGGCTACTACTGCGAGGAGAACGCCGGCCTCGCGATGCGCCGGCTGAGCATCATCGACGTGGCCGCGGGGCACCAGCCGATGACGAATGAAGATGGCACGCTGTGGCTGGTGTATAACGGCGAAATCTACAATCACCAGGAGTTGCGCAGCGCGCTGCAGGCGCGCGGCCACGTTTTCCGCACGCGCAGCGACACGGAAACAATCCTGCACCTGTACGAGGAGCACGGCCGCGAGTGCGTCCGCCACTTGCGCGGGATGTTCGCATTTGTAATCTGGGATGCCCGCCAGCGGCGCCTCTTCGCCGCGCGCGACCGGCTGGGCATTAAGCCCTTCTATTATTTCCTCGCCGCGAGCCGTTTCGTCTTCGGCTCGGAAATCAAGGCGCTGCTTGCGCATCCGGCTTCGAAGGCGGAGTTCAATCCCAAAGTTCTGCCCGAATATCTCGCGTTCGGCTATCTGGCGGGCGAAGACACATTCTTTTCAGGCGTCCGCAAACTGATGCCGGGGCACGCGCTCGAGCTGGATGAATCCGGAGCGCTGCGCGTTGAGCGCTATTGGGATCTTACGGCTCCTCCGGCCGAGCCTTCCCGGCCGAGAAAGTATTACGTCGAAACTTACCGCGACATGCTGGAGCAAGCCGTCTCCAGTCACCTCATGAGCGATGTGCCGCTCGGAGTGTTTCTGAGCGGCGGCCTCGATTCGAGCGTCGTGGCCGCGCTCACCACAAAATTGCGCCGCTCGCCGATTGAGACCTTTTCGGTCGGCTATGCCGAAGTGAGTTATAGCGAGCTGCCCTTCGCGCAGGCAGTCGCGGCTCACCTGGGCTCGATTCACCACGAGGTCCGCGTAGGCTGGAAGGATTTTCTGGGAGCGCTGCCGCGGCTCATCTGGCACGAGGACGAGCCGATTGTCTGGCCGTCAAGCGTGGCGCTGTACTTTGTGGCGAAGCTCGCGCGCGAGCGCGTGACGGTGGTGCTCACGGGCGAGGGCAGCGATGAGACTCTCGCCGGCTACACCCGCTACCCTTGGACGCTCTGGAACGCGCGCCTCGATGGCATCTACCGCGCGCTCACACCGGCCGCCTTGCGGGCTGCCGTCCGCCGCCAGCTTAACGGAGCCGGGTGGCTGCCGCTTGCGGCGCAGCGCAACCTTGGTCACACGTTTCTCGCACGCGACGGCGACTGCTGGACTTCGTTTTATTTTGACAATTTCTACTCCGCCTTCACCGAACGCGCCCAGCATGAGCTGCTTGCGCCGGCGTTCTCGCCCGCCCCGGGCAAAGCTTATCAGCACTCGCTTGAATACTGGGAAAACTCGCGCGGCGATCTGCTTCACCGCCTGCTTTATACCGATATCAAAACCTATCTTGTTGAGCTGCTGATGAAGCAGGACAACATGAGCATGGC
>JBOGJW010000085.1:0-4790 GCA_050745245.1 Terriglobia bacterium
AACCTGCGCAGCGCCGGCTGGCGGACGGACTACACTCCGCTCGCCGCTACCCGCCCCCGTGAAGCCGCTCGCGCGGCGTAAACGGCGCCAAGCTCCGGCGGCGCATGCAACGACCCTTCGCTTCCTCTGCAACGGCTCTGGTGCTGCTGCCATGCATCCTCAGAGTCGAACACTTTGCCGCACATTACGCACTGATGCTAGCGGAAGCATTGCTCGTCTTCGCCTGCCATGCTCTTCCCCCGGATAAGGTCTCCATAGTTCAAGCATCAATTGTAAAGGGGCTGATCATCCACGCACATCCGAGCAAGCCTGTAGGAACGCGGGGAAAAGACCAGTAGGTTTCGGGCGCCGGCGCGCGCCTCAAGGCTTCACGTAAGGGGAATTACTCGTGCGGGGTCGGGCAATTACGGTATTGAGCGCGCGTGCCCGGCAGCATAGACTAATCGCCTGTTACCCGGGCGCACGCGTGGCTGGTCTCGCGATGCCTCGGGTTCGGGCGTGTAGAGGCGGCTTTATTGAAGACCGTATTGGAGACGGTGGAAAAAGAAGAGAAACAGCGCGAGCGCGCATAACGCGGATGTGGTAGGATGTCGGTGAAGGCCGGCTGTGCAAGCCGCTCAGGCCGGCCTGGTTTCGGTTTAACCGCAATAAAACCGTCAACTCCGTCAGCAAGGAAAATGCCTCAGCTCCGGATACTGCTCGCCGACGATCATCCCGTAGTGCTCAACGGCCTCCGCTCTCTGCTCGAGACTCAGCCAGACTGGCAGGTCTGCGGGGAGGCGGGCGACGGCCAGGAGGCGATTGCGGAGGCAGAGCGGCTGAAGCCCGATGTCGCCGTCCTCGACCTGAGCATGCCCAAGCTGAACGGCATCGAAGCGGCACGGCGGATCGTTTCGAACACCGCTCACCCCGAGGTTCTCATCCTCACCGTCCACGAGTCGGAGGAGATGGTGCGCGAAGCGCTACAGGCAGGAGCGCGAGGCTACGTTCTTAAGTCCGACGCGGGCGATGAGCTGGTGATCGCGGTTCGCGCGCTGAGCCAGCACAAGCCGTTTCTGAGCCGGCGATTCTCCGACCAGATCACCAACGGCTCGGCGCGGCGGGCGAAGCACGCGGGCCCATCGACACTCAGTGCGCGAGAACGCCAGGTGGTTCAGCTCCTCGCTGAAGGGGAGACCACGAAGGATGTCGCTGCAAGCCTTGGCATTAAGGTGAAAACGGCGGAGACGCACCGGGCCAATATCATGCGCAAGCTCGGCATCCATTCTGCCAGCGGCCTGGTGCGGTATGCCATCCGAAACAAAATCGTTCAGCCGTAGTATTTCGCGCCGAGTTGCCCCCGGCCGGGGAAGTACTATCCGGTTGGGTATGAAAATTCTTCCTGTACGGGTCGGCGGCTCCTCCTTGGGACATAAGCACAAGTCTTAGCGATTCAGCATCTACGACGCGCGTCCGGGGTTTGGACTCGATATTGCACTGTCAGCAAAGGTTAAGCGGCCAGCCTTAGCCGGCAAGGCAGCGCTGGCCTAACCCAATTGCCCAGGAGGGTCAAATGGTAACTGCGGACTGTGCTAGCGAGATTGGAACGCGTGCCGAACGTCCCGCGCTGGAAAACAAGATCCGGGTCCTGATCGCCGACGATCATGCGGTAGTGCGTCAGGGCCTCCGGGCGCTGCTGGAACTAGAATCGGGCTGCACCGTCTGCGGAGAGGCGTCGAGCGGGCGGGAGGCGGTTCAGATGGCGCTCAAGCTCAAGCCCGACGTCGCCATCCTGGACGTCAGCATGCCTTCACTGAACGGCCTTGAAGCCGCGCGCCAGATTCGCAAGACAGGCGCCAAGACCGAGATCCTCGTCCTCACCATGCACGAATCCGAGCAACTGGCGCACGCCCTGCTCAGCGCCGGCGTCCTCGGCTACGTACTGAAGTCCGACGTCCCTCGCGACCTGGCAAACGGTGTGGAGTCGGTTTACCACCGGCGGCCGTTTTTCACCAGCAAGGTGGCGCGCATGGTCCTCTCCGGTTTTCTCAAGAACGCCGGTGAAAAGCAGACGGACGGCGCCGCCGCGCCTTTTTCGCTCACTCCTCGCGAGCGCGAGATCGTGCAGTTGCTCGCCGAGGGCAAGAGCAATAAGGAAGTCGCCTGCATTCTCGATGTCTCCCTCAAGACGGCCGAAACCCATCGCGCCAACCTGATGCGCAAGCTCGGCCTCCACTCGGTCAGCGACCTGGTCCACTACGCGGTTCGAAATCAGATCATCGAAGTTTAGAAGCAGGCGCCAGGTGTCGGTTGCCAGGCGCCAGGCCGGCATCGCTGACACCTAGCACCCGGCGCCTCCGGTAAACCTTTCGCCCAATTACATAGTCCTTTCGATGGCGCAGCGATTGGCGCCTCGCTAGAGTCTGAAGAAAGGCGGGCGGGTTACAGCCGCCTTTGGCAGCGGCAATTGTCGCGTGCATTTCGAGCAACCAAGGAGAACCCGAATGGCGAGGCCACGAAACGGACAGTATCTGTGCACCCACTGCGGAAAACCTTACGACTCGATCCTGGCGCTCCACGAGCACGAGAAGACCTGCAAGAACGCTTCTGCGGAGGAACCGCTGTATCAGGGCGCGACTTCAGTCGTGCCGATTCGGAGCGCAATACGAGTCCGGCTTTAGCCGCTGCTCTGGCGCTGCTACAACAGGGGCTGAAGCCCTCCCTTTCGGCGGCCCTGCGGCACGACTGAAGTCGTGCCCTGATACACCGCCCTACGGGCATTCTCGAGCCCGTGCCCGAAATCAATCTCTGGTTTCAGTAGCGGGTTCTGGAATCGGTACTCCGCATCTGACACCGGCGCCTGACGCCTGAATCTGACTCCCCGCGCAGCGGACGGTAGCATCCCGCATGGAACTTGAGTACGTCCGGCAGCCCGCGGTCGCGGGCCGATTCTATCCTTCTCATCCGCAGCAGCTTGCGCGCGCGGTCGATGAGTATCTCGAAACATCCACACCGCCCGGCGACGTGGCGGGCGCGAAAGCGTGCATTGCCCCGCACGCTGGCTACATTTATTCCGGGTCCGTAGCCGGGGTTGTCTACCGGCGGCTGCCGCAGCGCGCCGCCTTCCTGCTCCTCGGACCGAATCATTTCGGCGCCGGCAGCCCCCTCGCAATCACGAGCCGCGGGAGCTGGCGCACACCGCTCGGCCCCGCGCCAATCGACGAGGCCCTCGCCCGGCTTCTTCAGCAGAATTGTCCCGGCTTGGCCGAGGACCACCTGGCCCATGCGGGCGAGCACTCGCTCGAAGTGCACCTCCCGTTTCTACAGCGGCGAATGAAAACCTTCAGCTTCGTCCCTATTCTGATCGGCGATGTTGCGTTTCCCGACCTTGAGACTCTGGGCCGCGGCCTTGCGCGCGCGCTTTCCGGTCTCGCCGAGCCGCCGCTCATCATCGCCTCGACCGACATGAACCATTACGAGCCCGACGCGGTCACTCGCGCCAAAGATCAGGCCGCAGTTGCCGCAATTCTGACGCTTGATCCCGCCGGCCTGTACGAGGTGCTGCGCGAGAGGCATATCACGATGTGCGGTTATGGCGCGGTGATTGCGATGCTGACGGCGGTGAAGGCGATGGGAGCGCGCGAAGCGGTGCTCGAGAACTATAAGACCTCGGGCGACGCGGGCGGCGACCGCCGCTCCGTGGTCGGCTACGCCGGGGTAATCATCCGCTGAAAATCAGTGGCAAGTGGCGAGCGGCAAGGGCGGTAGCCACGGTCAGGGCGTTTCTGAGCGCGGGCTTTCCTTCTGGAGCGAAGGCGGCGAGGCGGCTGAGGCGCCGGCGATCGCCGCCAGCCGTTTCGGCGCTTCCGCGAAAACCTTCTCTCTACCCGCGCCATCGCCCGAAACCGCCTGCGCGGCGCCGGCAGCGCCGATGCGCATCAACTTCTTCAGCGCTTCGGCGTCACGCTCGTGGCCCGGCTCCCCGGAGCGGGCGGCAAGGCCAGCGAGCGCGCCGGAGGCCTTGAGTTCCTCGGCAATCTGCTCTGCGGCATAGGCGTCGCGCGTCGAAAGCAACAGGTCGAGCGCGGCATCGACGCCCGCAGACCCGCAAAGCGCCAGGCCGTGGACAGCGGCTTCCCGCACTCTCCAATGCCGATCGCTGGCCAGGGCCGAGAGCCGCGCCAGGCAGCCTGGATCGCGGCGCGACGCGAGCGCGCGCACAGCGTGCAATCGCACGATCCATTCCCGGTCGCCCGTTAGCTCGATGATGCGCCGGGCAGCCTCCTGATCGTCAGGCGCGACGAACTCCAGCAGGCCGGCCGCCAGCGCGCGCACCTCCTCACTCGGGTCGCGCGCAAGCTGATCCATGATGCACGAAGCAAGTTGCGGCGCCAGAGCGTGCCCGCGGTTTCCGAGCATGTCGCGGAGGATCCGCGCCGCTAGCTCGCGCAGGCGCGGATTAGGGTCCTGAAGCACAGGCAAAAGTTCCGCCGCCACTTCGGGAGGGAAGCCGGTCAGCGCAGATCTCAGGGAGCGTTCGGAAAATTCCGGGCGGCCGGAATTCACGTTCGCCCGCACGCACTCGATTAGACTCGCAAAACTCCGCGGCTCGGCGAGCGCGCCCAAGGACCGGAGCGCCACGGCCCGCACCTCGCCGCTTCGATCGCTCAGCGCATTCACCAGCAGGGGCCAGCTCTCCCGGTGCCGGATGCGGCCCAGGTTTTCCGCGCTTTTGGCTCGCGAGAAGGGTTGCAGCTTTCGGAGCGGGCGCACCGGGCCGCGGTTTCCGTTCTCGCGGGACTCGCTAGCGC
>JBOGJW010000086.1:0-3665 GCA_050745245.1 Terriglobia bacterium
ACTTTCAAACGATCTCGATCCTTGCCGCTCAATATCAACATCTCCTGTCTTCTCATTCGGCCATTCTGCCGAATGCCAACAGGAACTTTCTACTTGGCTACAATAGGAACTTCTCATATGGCTGCGATACTCGCCGCAAATTGCGTTGCCGCGATGGTCTCAGCGTGATAGACTCGTTCCCAGAGCTTCGAATCCCGGGTTCAATCAGGCACGAAAACCCGAGCCCTCAACCTCATCTGTCGAAGACGGGGTTGTACCAGCTCCGCCGTACCTTCAAGGCGACCCAAGACTTCGCCCCACTTCATGTGGGCGTAAGGAGTTGAACGTGAATCGCAAACTAATTCGTCCATCGCTCTCCGAGATTCAGGACCAGATGGGCCCGCGCCCGCAGCGGAAGAAGCCCACTCCTCCCGACCAGACGAACGCCGAGAGCTTTTATTACATCAAGCAGATGCAGGCTCGCACGCCGATGGCGGTGGTACTGAACACCGGTGAAGTGATCCGCGGCGTCATCGAGTGGTATGACAAGGGGTGCATCAAGGTGCACCGCGCGGGCGAGCCCAACCTGCTGATCATGAAGAGCGCAATCCGTTACATGCACAAGCAGAATGACGCTAAGAATGGGAGCGATGGCAACTTCGTTCCCCCGGTTTTCGACGGCGAATGAGCGCGGCGCGCCGCCCGATCGTCGCACGCGGGGGCGCTTGACACTGGCCCCGTGTGAATCTAGCATGTTGTTAAATGCCCGTTAGGAGGGTGCGGGGTCGCTTATGCGACGTTTGGAGCAGCACAGTAGTAACCGAGAGGGCGCGGAAGCGCGCAGCCATTCCACGCACCGCATTGCTGTTGTTTGCGGCGTAGCCGCTCTCGCGGTCGCTCTTCTTCTGTGGCCCGCCTCGCCTGCTCAGGCGCAATTCGGAAACGCCGGCAAACTTCCGGGGATCAGCAAAATAACCTCCAACGGTCCTACCCGGCAGGCTTTTTCCGGCAGCGTTCAGTCGCTCGACCGCAAGCAGCACGTGCTGAACGTGATCTCGGAGGGGAACAGCGCGATCTTTCCGATCAAGAAAAAGGTAAAGGTCACCTCCGTGGGCGGCGCGAAGATGAACCTGACGGCCCTGACGCCCGGAACCAGCGTCCTGATCTACTACGAACAGAAGGGCGGCCGCCGCACCGTGGATCAGATTCTCGTACTCGAGTCGCCCGCCGCCACGGCGAGCAAGAAAAAACCCCACGCGTCATCCTGACCGCGGATCATCTCGCCTCGATTTTCCCAAAAAACCGATCTCATTCTGACCGTCGGCGCGTTTGGCCGGACTGAAGAAGCTGCTAGAGCTGCCGCCCGCAGGATGGGACAGAAGGTGATACAATGCTTCATTTGGCGGCGCCGCTTCATCGACCTTTCTCTATTGCCGCACGATCTCCCCTGATCTCGATCCGCAGTGAACCACGACGTCGTTCGCGTCCTGATTTTTCTTGGAATCATCGGCCTTACCTATTGCGCGGCCGCGGTGATGGTCATCCGCCAGTGGATGGGGCGATCGCGGGCGGGTGAGCGGTGGCTTCGGCGGGTTATCTACGGCGCCGCTCTGGCTGGTGTGGCCTGCATGGCCTATGGGTACTTTGTGGAGCCCTACTGGCCGCAGGTGACGCACGTGACCATCGACGCGTCGCGGCTGGACGGCCCGCGGCCTGTCCGCATCGTGCAGATTTCCGACCTGCATTGCAACGCCAAGCCGCGGCTCGAAGGCGAACTGCCGCGGATCATCGCGGCGCAAAAACCTGACCTCATCGTGTTCACGGGCGATGCTATTAATTCGCTCGCGGGCCTGCCGGTTTTCAAGAGGTGCATGACGGCGCTGGCCCGGGAAGCGCCCACCTACGCCGTGCGCGGAAACTGGGACGTAGACTACTGGTCGCGCGTGGACCTCTTCGGCGGCACAGGCGTGCGCGAGCTTAATGGAAACGCGGTGAAGGTTTCGGTGGCGGGTGCTTCCTTCTGGATTGCCGGCGCGGCATGCGAGGACGAGGCTGCGATTCACCGCGCGCTCGCGGCGATCCCATCCGGCGCCTTTTCGGTCTTCCTGTACCATTCACCGAGCGGCGCCCTGGAGATTGCGCGCGGCGGCGCCAAGGTCTGCCTGGTGGGCGATACGCATGGCGGCCAAGTGGCGCTCCCCTTCTACGGCGCATTGACCACGGGCGAGCGGTTTGGCAAGAGGTTTGAGGCGGGGCTTTATCGCGTGGGACCCATGTGGCTGTACGTGAATCGCGGCATCGGAATGACCGGCGGCCTTCCGCCGGTGCGGTTCTGCGCAAGGCCGGAAGTGACGGTGCTCACGCTCCGGCCGGGGAGCCTGCACGCCGGCGCGTAGGGCATTTTACGGCGGGGGTAGCCGCGGTCAATCGATCTGATAATTTTGCGGAAGGGCGGGGGTTTCAACTCCGCCATGGCCGAAATGCTCTTTCCTTGCTCACGCCCTCCCGCGCTGAACGGTTCGTATCCCATAAACCGTTGAGCGCGGGAGGGGAAATTTGGTGTAAGCGACCCTTGCCGGCGCGATTGAAACCCCGCCCTTCCGCCGAGCCGTCGAAGTTTGGTGACCGGTTCACTTTACGGCTTGCGAGCGCGCGCGGCAGTCGAGGCGGCCGGAGCGGCGCTTCCCGTGTTCGATGCCGACGCCACAGGATGCGCCCGATTGTACAGGCCTACGATGTCCTGCGTGATATCAACCGTCTTGGCGGCGTAATAGACGGGGACCTGCTGGTCGCCGATCACGAGGGCGTAGTGGTGCTCCTGCGCATATTGTCCGATGAGCTTGACCATCTTCTGGCCGATCACCCGGACAACCTCCTGCGTGTCGGCCTGGAAATCAGCCTGGGCGTCTTCCTGCGCCGCTTTGAAGTGGCGCTGCTTTTGATCCAGCTCCCGCTCCAAGTGATACCGCTCATCGTCGCTGAGCATCGTACTCTGGTTCTGAAGCTGATCCTGCAAAGCGGCGATCTCCTTGTCCTGCTGCTGGAGATCGGCGCGCCGCGGTTCGTACTTCTTCTGAATATCGGCGAGAGCTTTCTTGCCCTCTTCGGTGGCGCTGATCGCCTGTTGGATGTTGATCACCGCGATCTTGGTTGGAACGTCGGCCGAGGTGCTGCTCTGCGCCATCCCGACTGCGGGCAGCGCCAGGGCGATGGCAAATGCGGCCAGCTTACAAGCTGTGTTTCTCATTACGACTCCTTGGACTTACGAAAGATAATACCATTTGCAAGGCCTTCCTGCATCCGGGGCGGCGGGTTTATCCCGCTACCCAACATAGCGGCTTTAAGCCGCCTCTATGCGTGATTAAAAAGTCCTCATCACGGTGAAGCCCACTAGTCCCTTCGGCTCGGTGAACACCTGGCGCTCGAAATACGGCAGGGCCGCATCGTAGGTGGCCCGGTTGGGGAAGAGCGATTCGGGCGGCAGATCCTGCGGCGGCGTCACGTAGACATGGTTCAGCCGCAGCCAGTTGTAGCCGTAGTAAATTTCAATTGGCGCGTGCACCACGGGCAGCGTCATCTCAAGCGCCAGGCCCGTGGAGCTGCGCGGCACGAAGTTGAGCCCCGGAGCCGGCTGGAGATTTTTCTTCGGGAGGTTCGCCGCAAAGTAAGGGAACTCATTCGCGATG
>JBOGJW010000087.1:0-7008 GCA_050745245.1 Terriglobia bacterium
ACTTTCAAACGATCTCGATCCTTGCCGCTCAATATCAACATCTCCTGTCTTCTCATTCGGCCATTCTGCCGAATGCCAACAGGAACTTTCTACTTGGCTACAATAGGAACTTCTCATATGGCTGCGACAGCGCCAGCTCAGGCCATGCACAGGGGTCATGCTAAAATGGAAACTTGATTATTCCACGGGAGGCAAAGCAATGGGCGCTACACAGGCTCTTGAGGTACCGCGCGCTGGCGCGCGGATGACGGACCGGGTGCGGGAGATTCTAAGCTGGTACGAAAGCGACAATCCGGGCACCAAGACCAATATCGCGCGGCTCCTGAACCACGGCTACCTCGCCGGTACCGGCCGGCTGGTCATTTTGCCCGTAGACCAGGGGTTCGAGCACGGGCCCGCGCGCAGCTTCGCGGTGAATCCCCCGGCCTACGATCCCGACTACCACTTCGAAGTCGCGCTGGAAGCCGGATGCAATGCCTACGCGGCCCCGCTGGGTTTTATTGAGGCCGCGGCCGCGCGGCACGCGGGCGAGATCCCGCTGATCCTGAAGCTCAACAGTCACGACGTGCTTCACTCGGAAAAGGACCCGCTCTCGGCGGTAACGGCCAGCGTGCAGGACGCGCTGCGCCTCGGCTGCGTGGCCATCGGCTTCACCATCTATCCTGGCTCGTCACACTCGCGCGAGATGTACGAGGAGCTGCGCAACCTGGCTGAAGAGGCGAAGGAGAACGGACTGGCGGTGGTGGTGTGGTCTTACCCGCGCGGCTCAGGCATAAGCAAAGAGGGCGAGACGGCGATCGACGTGGTGGCCTACGCTGCGCACATCGCCGCGCAGCTTGGCGCCCATGTGATCAAGGTGAAACTGCCGACGGATCATATCGAGCAGCCTGAGGCCCAAAAGGCATATCTCGGCGAGAAGGTGCCGATTTCGACCCCCGCCGAGCGCGTGCGGCACGTGGTGCAGAGCTCGTTTAACGGACGGCGCATCGTGATTTTTTCCGGCGGGCCGAAGCAGAACAACGACGAGGACGTGTACAACGAGGCGCGCGCCATCCGCGACGGCGGAGGGTTTGGCTCAATCATCGGCCGCAATTCCTTCCAGAGGCCAAGGGCCCATGCCGTCCACTTCCTCGAAACAATTATGAAGATTTACGCCGGGGAGATAAAGTAAGCGCCCGCGTAACCGGAGCGCCGCCGTGCGGCGAATACTTGGCGAGGACTTCGTCGAGCGCGGTGGCGGCGGGCGGCGGCTGGACGGTCCCGGAAAGCAGAATCGTCTGCGGCTCAAGCTCGCGTCGGTAGAGCTTCCGGTTGGCTTTATCGTCCACCTTCAGAACGGCGCCGCTGAGCGACAGTCCCGCAAACAGCCCGCGAGCCCTCGAATAGCTAAGAATTTCGGCATTGAAGTGGGCGTTGGTAGCGCCCTCCGCGCGGCGGCCCACGGGCCCGGCGGCCGCCGAAGCGTCCACGCCCAGCTTCAGGCTGCGGTTCATGATCTTCTGCGCCGCATCGGCGTTCATCACAATAAAGACAAAGTCCGCCGCCTCGCCGCCCAACTGCAGGCCGTAGCTGCCGCCGCCAATCATGATCATCGAAGGCGCGCCCCAGGGTCCGTTGCCCCCGCGCCGGCAGACCATCGCTCCGCGGCCATAATTCGCGCCCAGGCCGAAGGCGAGCTTCTTCTCAGAAGGGATCACGCCGACGCAGACGGCGCGGTTGAGGAAATCGGACGGGATGCCGTGGTCGGGCGCCTGCATGATCGCGTCAACGATCAGCGCGGCCTTTCCCAGGCGGTCAATCTCCTTCGTCTGAGCGTGAGCCGCGGACGCCGCGCAGAGCGCCAGCGCAAACGGTAAAACGAAAAGCCATTTTTTCATAGTCAAATTCCTGATTAGCAAACATTTTGGCGCCTGTCATTCTGAGCGCAGCGAAGAATCCCCGTATTTCGCTCGGCTTCAAAGAAAATACAGGGATTCTTCTCTCGGTCGCCACGGCGACCTCGCTCAGAATGACGGTTTCATCCGGTTTCGGCTTCGTTGCTGCCGCTCTGCCACGCTGCGCAACCCCGGCACCTGCTATACTCCCCTCTCGCGCCAGTTTGCCCGGTTTGGAGAGGTGTCCGAGTGGTTTAAGGAGCACGCTTGGAAAGCGTGTATGCGGGAAACCGCATCGTGGGTTCGAATCCCACCCTCTCCGCCACAACCGCAGTGACGATTGACGCGCGGTAGCTAGCGGCAAGAGCTTGTCCTCAGCGCCGGTCTTCGCAACCCGGCGGTAATTCCAATTGCCGAGTTGGCCGCATAAAACCGCCGCTACCTCTCCTTTGTGCGCCTCCGCTTTTGCTTGTCCTCTCCCCGGCCTCCTGAGGAAGCCTTCTGATGCCGCTCCAGGTCCTTCTGCGTGTCGCTCAGGTGGCGGCTCATGGCGGCTCGGGCGCCTTCGTCGTTGCCGTCGCGGATCATGGCAAAGATTTCTTCGTGCTGCCTGAGCCGCGTTTTCACCATGCGCGGCCCGGAAAAGGTGGCCATGCGGCTCTCGCGCAGCAGCTCTCCAAGCGGCTCCAGCAGGATGCCCAGCGTCGGGTTCTGGCTGGCGCGGGTGATCTCGGCATGGAAGGCGACGTCGGCATCGACGTACCCTTCAGGTTCGGAGGGCCGCTCGCGCATCGCCATCAGCGCGCGCTCCATCGCCTCCAGATTCTCTTCGGTGCGGCGGCGGGCGGCGAGCGCGGCAATGGCCACTTCGAGAATGCTCCGGGTTTCGAGCAGGTGCTTCACCATGTCCGTTTTGCGCCGCAGCAGCACCTTGAGCGGGCGCGAAACCGATTCCCCTCGCGGCTCGAGCACCAGAGTTCCCAGCCCGCGCTGAATGCGCACGAGGCCGCTGCTCTCAAGCAGCTTGATCGCTTCGCGCACGACAGTGCGGCTTACTCCCATCTGCTGGCAAAGCTCGCGCTCCGGCGGCAGAAACGTATTGGCCGCGTATTTTCCCGTGATGATGTGTTCGGAGAGCAGCTCGGCCGCTTCGCGGGGGAGCGGCGGCCGCGGCTTCAGCATCAGACTTTTCATTTCCCGGAACCTCGCTTCGCCCGCGCGTGGCATTGAGAAGCAATCAATATTACCGCAGGCGCTCAAGCCGCGCGAAAAAAATTACAGGCGATTCGCGCAGGGCTCAACGCGTTTGCTGATCGCGGGCCTTAGGAGTATTCTTTTTGGGCCCTGTGTCGTTGTCTTCATCGCAGAAGATCCTGAGAATGAGCCGATCGATTCGCTGGCTTATATTGTGCCTTGTTGCACTCGTCCTGGCCTGCGGAGTTGTCCGGGCGCAGGACCTGGCGTCGAAAATCGACCAATACATGCAGGCCAGCATGAAGATCGGCCACTTCATGGGGTCAATCCTCGTGGCGCAACACGGCCGAGTGCTTGTGAGCAAGGGCTACGGGATGGCCGACATCAAGCTCGGCATTCCGAACACGCCGGAGACGGCGTTCCGGATCGGATCGGTCACCAAGGAATTTACCGCGGCGGCGATCCTGGAGCTTCAGGATCGAGGCAAACTCAGCGTTGAGGATCCGGTGTGCAAATACGTGCCGGATTGCCCGAAAGACTGGGCGCCGATCAAGATCTTCAATCTCCTCACCCACACCTCCGGGATCCCTAATTTCACCTCGGTTCCCAACTATTTGAAACTCGAAGCGCAGCCGATCACGCCGGCCGGGCTGCTGGCGCTCTTTAAGAACAAGCCGCTCGATTTCAAGCCCGGCGCAAAGTTCAGCTATAGCAATTCGGGCTACGAGGTGCTCGGCTACATCATCGAGCGCGTTTCCGGTAAAAGCTATGCGGAGTTTCTGGAGAAGAACGTTTTCGCCCCGCTCGGGATGAAATCGAGCGGCTACGACAGCAGTCATCCCAGCCCGAAAAGCCATGCGCAAGGGTACGCGTATTCCCCAAACGGATATGTGCCCGCGCCTTATCTGGACATGAGTGTTCCCTTCAGCGCCGGCGCGCTGTACTCAACAGTCCTTGACTTGTACAAATGGGATCGTGCGCTCAGGGCGGGTAAGCTGCTCTCCGGAAAATCGCTGGACGAAATGTTCGCGCCGCAGGTGGCTGTGGGAGCTTCAAGCAAGACTCATTATGGTTTCGGATGGTTTATCTCGACAGAGTTCCACCACAAGGAGATCTCACATGAGGGCGAAATCAACGGCTTCACCTCGCTGAATAGCTGGTTCCCCGATGACGACGCCTGCGTGATTGCGCTCGACAACGTCAGCTCTCCTGAAATCGGCGTCATCGCCCGGTCGCTCGCGGCGATCCTGTTCGGGCAAAAATACGAAATTCCCACGAAGTATAAGGCCGTCGCGCTTTCTCCCGGCGAGCTGCAGAAGTTCGTCGGGCAATACCAGCTTGGTCCGCACTTCATTTTCACGATCAGGCGGGAGGGTGACCAGCTCACGGAGCAGTTAACGGGGCAGCCGGCTTGGCCCATTTTCCCCGCGTCACCCAGCGAGTTCTTTCTCAAAATTGTTGATGCGCAGCTCAGTTTTGTCGAGGATTCGAGCGGCCAAGTGACCGGCTTAGTGCTGCATCAGAACGGGCGCGATCTCCCAGGAAAGAAAATCAGTTCCGAAGTGCCTCCGCTCCCAAAGGCGATCTCGCTCCCCGCCAGCGTCCTCCAAAAGTACGTTGGAACCTATCAGCTCGCGCCCAACTTTGTGATTGCCATCACGCGGTCTGGCGATCAGTTGAGCGGGCAGGGGACCGGCCAGCCGGCTTTCCGCATCTTCCCTGAATCGCCCAACAAGTTTTTCCTCAAAGTTGTCGATGCGCAGATTACGTTCATGGAAAACTCAGATGGGCAAGTGACGGGCCTGGTGCTGCACCAGGGCGGGCGTGATACTCCGGCAAAGAAGATCAAGTGACCGTCGAGCGCCTTGACAAGTCGTGGTCTTTTGGTTTACCATATAGTTAACCTAGCGGATGACGTAAGAATTCCTCCGCGGGCCACCCTCGAAAGCAATCCCAAATCCAGCCGCGGAGAATTGCGTGGATCCCACACCGGCGTTACCTAAGGAGCAGGTACGCGAAGGTTCGTGTCAGTCTACCCGCACGGGCCCACAGATGCCGCGGAGCGTGAGCTTCCAGCGCTCATTACGACGGGGACCGTCGCGCTCCTAAGGCCATTGGGGGAAATACACGCAAAAAACATGTCAAAAATAATGTTTAGCAGGATTTTTTGAGACAGACAAGTTGCTGAAAACAAAGAATCATTAGAAAAACGAACTGGAACGAACTCCCCTAAAAAGTGGTCATTAAGCGCCAAAATGAACGAATTGTAAGAGTACGGCCGGCCACGGGAGCGCGCGGTACTCCGGCCGCAGCGGGCGCGGCAGGAATCCCGCGCTCGACGATGCGTGGGGCGAGCGCATATCGGGTTGACCCGGATGGGGACGCGGCGGTAGAATTTCGCTCTAAGCTGCCGAGCGGAGGGCGTTGATCTCCTTTCGGGAGAGGGCGTTTGAGGAAAATTAGAATCGCACTCGTTATCGCGGCCGTCTTTACGCTGGCGGCCTGCGAAACGGCGCAGCAGCGGAAGCCGGCGAAGCAGGTTCCGGCGGCCGCCCGGGCGCCTCAACCTCTTCCGATGAAAACTCCGGCGCGCGCGCTCACTAAGCTGGTAGCGCCCGGACCGGAAGCCGCCAAGCTGGCTGCCATCGGCGCTGTGATTGACCAAGCGGAGGCGGCCTACACCGCCGGCTTGAACGACTATCAGTCCGGCAATCTGCAAAAAGCGAAGCAGGAATTTGACCGCTCGCTCAGCGTATTGCTCGAGTCGAAGTACGGCGTGGCCAGCGATGACCGTCTTGCTGAGGAGTTTGACGTCCTCTCCGATAACATCAATGACGTTGAGCTCGCCGCGATCGCCGGCGGCAATTCATTAAGCCCGCACCAATACGTGCCCACTCCCATCGAGTCCTTCGCCGGGCTCACCTTCCCCTCGAACCCCGAAGTGATGCGCCGCATGGAAGAGGAGATGCGGTCCGTCCACTCCGACATTCCGCTGATCTCGAACCAGGCGGTTTCCGGCGCCATAGCCTATCTGCAGACGCACGCGCGGGGATACGTTGAGAACGTCCTTGCGCGGATCGGGAAGTACCAGCCGATGGTTTCGCAGATTTTGCGCAGCGAGGGATTGCCCCAGGACCTGATCTACCTTCCCGGCCCCGAGAGCGCCTTTAATCCGCACGCCACTTCGCGCAAGGGCGCCAAGGGCATGTGGCAGCTCATGGGCAGCACGGCGGCGCTCTACGGACTGAAAGAGAACCGCTGGGTGGACGAGCGCGAAGACCCTTATCGCGCGACGCAGGCCGCCGCCCGCGATCTGAAGGGCCTCTACAAAATGTTCGGCGACTGGTACCTGGCGCTCGCGGCGTACGACTGCGGCCCTCTCACCGTGCAGCGGGCGATCCAGCGCACCGGTTATGCGGACTACTGGACGCTCCGGAGGCTGCACATCCTCTCGGCGGAGACGGAAAATTACGTTCCGGTGTTTCTGGCGACCGCGCTCATTGCCAAGGACCCGCAGGCGTATGGCTTCAGCGTGCAGCCCGACGCGCCCTTGCGTCTGGACCACGTTCCGGTCTCCACGCCCACCGATTTGCGGCTGATCGCCGGATTGATCGATGTGCCGGCCGATAAGCTCCGCGATCTGAACCCGGAGCTGCGCGGCTGGGACACTCCGGCGCGCGACCCCGGATTTCTGCTCAACGTCCCGGCCGGAGCAGGAAAGCTTCTCGAGCAGCGTATCGCGGAAGTTCCCGCAGCGGATCGCCTGGCGTGGCGCGCCCATCGGGTCGAGTCCGGCGAGACGCTGCAGAGCGTCGCCCGGGAGTACCGCGTCACAACCGTGGCGCTCGCCCGCGCGAACCACCTCGAATCGGGCGACACGCTCGCTGCGGATGCGCGCTTGCTCATTCCCCTGGCTCGCGTCCGCTCGGCCCCGGAATCC
>JBOGJW010000088.1:0-10016 GCA_050745245.1 Terriglobia bacterium
GCAGAACCGCGTCACCGACCACCGCATCGGCCTCACCGTGCACCAGCTTGAGCGCGTGATGGACGGCAAGCTGGATGAAATCATCGAAGCCCTCGTCACCTATTACCAGGCGGAAAAACTTAAGCAGGCCGCCGCGCCCGAGACAGTCCACGTCGGCGATGTCCGTTCGTGAGGCGCTGCGTGACGGCCTGAAGGCCCTCGCCGCCGCGAGAACGCCATCACCGCAGCTCGTCGCTGAGCTTCTGCTCGCTCACGTGCTGGCATCGAGCCGGGGCGATCTTCACGCGCGCCACGATCAGCAGCTTTCCCCCGAAGCGGCCCGCCAGTATTCCGACCTGATTTCACGGCGCATCTCCGGCATTCCCACCCAATATCTCACCGGGCGCCAGGAATTCTGGGGGCTCGACATCGAAGTGACGCCGGACGTGCTGATTCCGCGCCCCGAAACCGAGCACATCGTGGAGACGGTGCTCGATCTCGCGAGACGCCAAAGCCCGCTGCGCGAGACGGCGCTCCGCATTGTGGATGTGGGCGCCGGCTCCGGCTGCATTGCACTGGCGCTGGCATCCGAGCTGTCCCAATCGCGCATTGCGGCGCTCGACATCTCAGCGGCCGCTTTGCGCGTCGCGCGAAAGAACGCGGCACGCCTCGTACTGGCCGGTCGGATTGAATTTCGCGAGAGCGATTTGCTTCGATGTTTTCTCGATGAGGGCCGAAGAGATTTTTTCGATTTCGTCGTGTCGAATCCGCCTTACGTCGGCCGTGGCGAGCTCGATTCCGTCGAGCGCGAAGTGAAGGAGTTCGAGCCGCGCCTCGCCTGGGGCGGACTTGAGGACGGCGAGGAGATTTACCGCCGCCTCTTCCCCGAAGCTTTCACGCTTCTGAAACCGGGCGGTTACGTCGTTGTAGAGATTGGCTACGGCATGAGGGATGCCGTTACCGGACTGCTCGGAGCAGGCTGGGAGGGAGTGGAAGCCCGCCCGGACCTCCGCGGCATCCCGCGCGTGGTGACGGCGCGGAAATCAATCTGACCAATTCATCACAAAGACGCAAAGGCACGAAGCAGAACATTCAGGCTCAGAGTTTATGATTTGTCTGTGTCTTTGTGCTTTGTGGTGGATTGCCGCGAGACGCGTGCCATTTCCAGGCGGTTTCGATGATCTCCTCGAGCGTGGAGTGCCGCGGCTCCCACTGAAGAATGCGGCGCGAGAGAGAAGGATCGGCGACGAGCGAAGGAGGGTCGCCTGTTCTCCGCGCGCCTTCGCGCACCGGAACGCCCGCGTTGCCGGCGAGCTGATTCACCGCGTTAATCACCTCGCGTACCGAGCGCCCCTGGCCCGTGCCCAGATTCAGCACGCAGCTCTCACCGCCGTCCCGCAGGTGACGCACCGCGAGCACATGCGCCTCCGCGAGATCAATGACGTGGATGTAATCTCGCAGCGGTGTGCCATCGGCTGTAGGATAGTCAGAGCCGAAGACCTCGAGATAAGGCCGCGCGCCGAGCGCCGCCTCAATGGCCAGCGGAATAAGGTGCGTTTCCGGGTCGTGCGCCTCGCCCAAGCCCCCGCCAGGATCGGCCCCGCAGGCGTTGAAGTAGCGCAGCGCCGTCCACCGCAGCCCGAAGGCGACGCCATAGCAGCAGAGAATACGTTCGACGAACAACTTCGACTCGCCGTAGGGACTCACCGGGCGCAGGCGATGATCTTCGGGAATCGGCACGACCTCCGGAGCGCCGTAGACGGCGGCGGAGGACGAAAACACAATTGAGTTGACCTCCGCCTCCCGCATGGCGTCCAGAAGTGTGAGCGTGTTGACGCAGTTGGCCCAGAAATACTTCCTCGGATCGCGCACCGATTCGCCCACCCGGATCTCGCCGGCAAAATGGATTACGGCGCCAGGCTTCTTTTCAGCAAAAACCCGCTTCAGCAGGCCGCAATCCGCAAGATCACCTTCCACCAGCTCGCCCCACTGCACGGCCCAGCGGTGGCCGGAGCGGAAATCGTCGAGCACGACGGGCTCGAAGCCTTGCTCGGCCAGCCGCTTCGCGGTGTGGCTGCCGATGTAGCCGGCGCCTCCTGTGACGAGCACCTTCATTCTGGCGCGCTCCTGTCGAGAAAGCGCCGCTCGATCCCGCGGTAGGCGTCCACGCGCCGGTCGCGAAGAAACGGCCAGTTGCGTCGCACGTCCTCAATGCGCGCCGGGTCGATTTCAGCGCAGAGGATCTCCTCCCGGTCGGTAGATGCCGAGGCGAGGACGACGCCGAAGGGATCGGCGATGAACGATGAGCCCCAGAATTCGATGCCCGCCGCCGAGTCCTCCAGCCGCTCGTACCCAACGCGATTCACCACGGCAACGTAGATGCCGTTGGCAATTGCGTGCGCGCGCTGGATGGTGCGCCACGCATCGAGCTGCGCTGAGCCGCAGCTCGCCTTTTCGTGCGGGTGCCAGCCAATGGCAGTGGGATAAAGCGCCAGAGCTGCACCTTCCAGCGCCACCAGGCGCGCCGCCTCCGGATACCACTGGTCCCAGCAGATCAGCGGCGCGATCCGCCCCAGGCGCGTTTCGAAGGCGCGAAACCCCAGGTCGCCCGGTGTGAAGTAGTACTTCTCGAAATAGGCGGGGTCATCCGGGATGTGCATCTTGCGGTAAAGCCCTGTGACCTCGCCCGTAGCATCGATCAGCGCCGCGCTGTTATGGTAGATCCCCGCCGCGCGGCGCTCAAAGACCGGCGCGAGGATTAAAACTCCGCATTCGCGCGCCACGCCGCCCAGGGTGTCCGTAGTGGGGCCGGGGATCGGCTCGGCGAGATCGAAGAGAGAGGGATGCTGGCGCTGGCAGAAGTACTGGCTGCGGAAAAGCTCGGGGAGGCAGACGAGTTTCGCCCCTCGCGCCGCGGCTTCCCGCACGCGCTCGATCGCGCGCGCGAGGTTGACCTCCGGCTCTGGCGCACAAGCCATCTGAACAAGGGCTAGGGTGAATTTCCCGCTCATTTCCGATTGTGATGCCTCAGTTTCGGGTGCGTAGAGGCGGCTTTACGCCGCCATTTTTGAGCTGGCGGGATGAACCCGCCGCTACATTCGCGCCGAAACTGAGGTATCACTCCGCATGCTACACAAATCTTGGCCTTCCTCCAAGCTTGACTTCAAACGCTCGCGCTCGCTACAGTGAGGCTTAGCGCGCGAAACATCGACCTCTCGCCGAGACGGGCGGAGTCTTCAGCAGCCCACCGAGCCGACCAGTGAGCTATCTCAAGCGCAACGTGCTTGCCCTCCAGGACTTCACCTATCTCACCGTGAGGGCTTTTCGTAACGCTCTGAGCGCGCCGCGCTACGTTGACGACACTATCGCACAGATGGATGCGATTGGCGTGGGCTCGCTGCCCATCGTCCTGCTGACCGGCTTTTTCACCGGGGCCGTGCTGGCCTTGCAGACTTACCGAACGCTGGCGACGTTCGGCTCGGTTTCGATTCTTGGCGAGGCGGTTGGCGTAGCGGTGGTGCGCGAGCTCGGTCCTGTGCTCACGGCGCTGGTTGTTGCCGGGCGGAACAGCTCCGGGATCGCGTCGGAAATCGGCTCGATGCTCGTGAGCGAGCAGATCGACGCCCTGCGCGCGCTCGGCACCGATCCGCTTCGCAAGCTGGTTTCGCCGCGCCTGTATGCCACTTTGATCACGCTCCCGGTGCTGACCGTGCTTGCGGATTTCTTCGGAATGCTGGGCGGTTACCTGGTGAGCGCCACCATCGCCAAGCTGACCGCCGCCCAATACTGGACCACCGCGTATCAGTCGCTCACGTTTCGCGATTTCACGCAGGGGCTGATGAAGCCCATCGTTTTCGCCGTCATCATCGCGCTGGTGGGCTGCTACTTCGGTCTGAGGACCGAGGGTGGAACGGAGGGCGTGGGCCGGTCCACCACGCAGGCCGTTGTGGTCGCGTCGGTGCTCGTCATCCTGCTGGATTTTTTCATTACGCGGTTTTTGATTGGAATTCACTTCGCATGATCGCCACGGCCGCGGAAGCCGGGAAATAAACATGGCAGCAGCGCGAGCCCGGCGCCTGGCCCGCGCGGCTCTTCTCGCCGCCGGAATTTTGATCCTGGGCGCGACCGCGTGCCAGAGGCGCGCCACGAGGCCGGTGGGCCGGCAGGTGATCGTGCTCGGCTTCGACGGCGCCGATCCCAGGCTCGTCTCGAAATGGATCGCCGCGGGCAAGCTCCCCAACCTGGCGCGACTCGCCCGAACCGGAGCGTTCGATCCGCTGGGTACCACAAACCCGCCCGAATCGCCCGTCGCATGGGCGTCATTTGCCACCGGCCTTAATCCCGGCTCAACCGGCATTTTCGATTTCCTGAAGCGCAACCCGCAAACCTACATGCCGGAGCTGGCGCTGGTCTCCCATACCCCGGCGAAGTTTCTCTTGGGACTCATCCCTATCCGGCGGCCCCGCGTCCGTAATGAGCGCCATGGCGAGCCGTTTTACCAAGCTGTTGCCGAGGCCGGCTACAAAACCACCGTGATTCGCATGCCGCTGGAATTTCCCCCTACGCCGATTCCGGGCGGCAAGCTCTGGGCCGGCCTGGGTGTTCCCGACGCGCGCGGCACGTGGGGTACTTTCTTCTACTTCGGAACGGATGTGCCCGCGCTGGACGAGGGTGGCACCGAGTTCGGAGGCAGGCTCGAGCGGCTGCGCTTCGACGCTAATTCCGCCCAAGCATCGATCAGCGGCCCCGTCGATCCGGCGGCAAAGAGCTACCGGCGAATCTCGGTCCCTATCGAGTTCAACAGCGTCAGGGGCGGCGATGCCGTTACGATCAGCCTGCAAGGCCGCGCTCAGACCGTTCAGCAAGGCTATTGGAGCAACTGGTTCCGGGTGAAGTTTCGCATTACTCCCTTCCTGTCGCTGCACTCAATCTGCCGGTTTTACGTGATTCAGGCGTCTCCTGACGTCAAGGTCTACATGCCGCCGCTTAACCTTGACCCCGAAGATCCGGCGCTGCCAATCTCGTATCCCCGCAACTACACGGCGGAGCTCGCGAAGAAGTTCGGGTTGTTCAAAACGCTTGGATGGTGGCACGACACGTGGGCGCTGAATGAGGAGAAAATCAGCGAGGGCGTGTTCCTCCAGGACCTGTTCCGCACCATGAGCCTTCAGGAAAAGGTCACGCTCGACGCGCTGAAGAACGATCCACCGAGCCTCCTAGTTTCGGTGTTTACCGCGACCGACAGCGTTTCCCACATGTTCTGGCGACTCATCGATCCCGAGCATCCCCGCTACGATCCCGAGCTCGCCGCCAAGTATGGCGACGCAATCCTTCGAGTGTACGAGCGCATGGATCAGATCGTTGGCGAAGTGGAAAAGACGATGAGGCCGGGCGCGACGCTCATGATCGTCTCAGACCACGGTTTTCATACCTGGCGAAAAGGATTCAACACCAACACATGGCTGGTGGAGAACGGCTACATGGTCTTGAAGAATCCTAACCCCGGCGCCAGCAACTACAGCCTGCAGGACCTTTTTGACCAGGGCAGTTTCTTCCCCAACGTGTACTGGAGCCGCACCAAGGCTTATGCGCTCGGCCTCGGGCAAATTTATCTCAACCTGAAAGGCAGGGAAAGGTTCGGAATCGTCAATCCGGGCCCCGAGGCGAATAATCTGCTTCAGCAGATTCGCCAGAAGCTCCTTGCCTACCGCGACCCGACAACGGGCGAGCCGGTGCTCGAGGATGTATATCTCGGAACGCAAATCTTCCACGGCCCGTATATGGCCAGCGCGCCGGACCTGCAGCTCAATTTCGCGGACGGCTACCGAACTTCGTGGCAGACTTCTCTGGGCGGCATCCCGGCCGGCGTGCTGGTGGCGAACATGAGGAAGTGGAGCGGCGATCACTGCGCGTCGGACCCGAAGGATACGCAAGGCATCTTCTTCTGCAACCGGCGCCTGCATTCGCCCCAACCCGGCATTATGGATATCGCGCCCACCGTGCTGAACCTTCTGCACGTAAAACCGCCCGCCCATCTCGACGGCCACGCCCTCGCCTTGGGGCTGTAGCGGTGCTGTCTCAGCGCCGGTAGCGCAGCGCGGCCCTCGGCCCTATCGGGCCCTGCAGCCCATCAGCCCTCACGACAGCCGGGGCTTTGCCCTCTTCCTGCGCGGCGAGTTTCGACTGCAAGGCGTCCGCAACCGGGACCTGCGGCCAATGCTCGCCGGCGAACCCGAACACGATTCGACGCACCGCCGCCGACTCGCGGGCCGTGTGACCCGTTATCTTCGTTTGCTCCAAGCCCACGGACTCATCTACCGAGTGGGTCGAACGCACTACTACCGTCGAACTCAGAAAGGCTGCGAAGTGATGACCACGGCATTGAAGTTCCGTCAGGCGGACGTTGCTCTTTTGGCAGCCTGAAAAGCTTGCTAAAAAAACAAGAAATTACGACCTTGCAATGCAGGCCTCCGCGTTTGAGGTCTGTGGCTTGATATTCGAGGGGCAGGGCGCAAGGAAAAGCCGCGGACCTGAAATGCAGGTCCGCGCTACCACATTAAAAGGATTAAGTGGAGTGTCCAAGCTTTAGTTTTGCATAATGCACTATCGCGCGCAGAATATCGGAAGGCGGCCGGTTAATTCTCTCCTTGAGCATTTCGTGCACTACGATTCGCCGATTGTATTTTTGGAGCCAGAAGCCATCTCCCCAGGGATCAAAGACCGGGGCGGAGGTCCTGCGAAAAAATGCCGTCCAGTTCACCACGTCAACCAGTCTGAACATGTCGTCAGCTTTCAAGACTTCGAAAAGGTCATGAATACTGGGCATCCACATGTTATCGATGATGAGGAGAGCGCCTTCTTCCAGATGTGGGTAGACGTAGTAATACTCCAGTTGAGGAAACGGAAACGCATGCGGACCATCAAGAAGCGCCACCTGCAGTTTGTTCCGAAATTCATAGCTCGGCAAAGTCTTCTGCGTAGGACCCTCAACAAAAGTGGTCGTCGCGGGATCGAACAGCTCCGATGATTTCGTATTGGCTATGCTCCCGCCGCGGTCAAGGGCGAAGACGGTATGGTCGGGGCTCAGATTGGACAAAATCAAGGTGCTAACGCCGCAGCCAGTTTCCATGGAGTGCTGAATGGGCCGCGAACTCAGGTGCCGGGCAATGATCTCCAAAGCTCGCGGAGAAAATGAGCCCAACGTATGCAAGGTCTGAGACACGGCGATGATGCGGTCGAGCAGCTTGCGATCGAGAGAGCCCGCCCCTGAGAACTCTTTCGCCAGGAGCGCTCTTCTGTTTGCCATGAGTTCTCTTCTGTTCGACATGAGTGAATAGTCTAGGAGAGTGCGCTCATCCACGCTGGTGATTCAGCCCATCGAGGGCGACGCGGGCCTGCCAGAACTGAGGATCAAGCTGCAGCGCGCGGCGGAAGTCGTCTCGCGCAACTTCCGGCTTACTGCTGTAGCGCTCCGCCAGGCCGGCGACGAAGTAGTTGTACGACCGCGCTTCCGATTGCTTTGCGGGCTGAATACAGCGCGCCAGGATCGCGCGCGCCGTTTCGTCCTGCCCGAGCTTTTGGAACGCGAGCGCGGAATAGACGGCGTTTGCGTCGCTCGCCTGCTTTCCCTCGGCCGCGGCGCGCTCCCAGGCCGCACGGGCCTCTGTGTTTTTGCCTTCGGACTGAAGCGACACCCCCAGCCAGTAGAGCGGCTCTTCGTCCTCCGGCGTTTCGGGTTTACCTACGCCGAGGTTCTCCGGATATTGCATGGCTTCGCGGAACGCCTGTTCCCCCTGCGCGGGATGATGGGCGGCGAGCGCCTGCTTGCCCTTCTCAACGTTCGCCATCACGAAGATCGTGTGAATCTCTCTGCCGCCCTCCCACGGCTTGAAATGATGATTCATGAGCAGCGCGATCGCCTGGTCAAACTTTGACTGCTCCATCAGCAGCAGCGCGTAGCGCGCGCGGACGGTATCATGCGCCAGCACGGAGGCGGGAGCGCTCTCGAAGAGCCGCGCGCGAGCCGCGGTGTTCCCCTGCTGGGCGTAAATATCGTCAAGGTCCGGGTAGAGCCTGTAATCGCCGGGGTTCAGCCGGATCGCGTGCGCGTAAAAGCCGGCGGCGCCGCCAAGGTCCTTCTTCACGCGCCAGGCATACACACCGAGGTTGCGCAGCAGCACGGCACTCTCGAAACCCTCGCCGAGCGCGCTGAACCAGAGCGCCGAGGCCTCTTCATAGCGTCCGTTGGCAAAGAGGAAATTTCCAAGTGCGTATTTCGCGTGCGTGTCACCCGGATTGTGAAGGATCGCCTCCGCGAGCGCCCCGGCATCCGCAAGGCGATTGGCGAATACCTCGTCACAGGGCATCGAGAGAGCCTTCTGCTCGTAGGCACGCGCTTGCGTCGCGTCGCCTTCCGCGCGGGCGTTCGAGGCCAGATAGTAATAGACCATCGGCGAAAGCTGCTGCGCGGGCAGATTCGTGATGGCGGCTTGGAGCACTGCGTCAGAAGACTTCCACGCGCCCAGATTGTGATACCAGGCGGCGACGGCGACATAGTTCTGCGGTTCGGCGCTGATGACCTTGGGCCAGCTTGCGCTTGCGCTGGACGGCGCGCCCGCGGCCTGCGCGTCCAGCGATTGCTCGGCGAGTGCGTAAGGCAGCAGCGGCATTTGCGCGACCGCGTATGCGGAGGTTTTGAACGCGCTAGGCGCATCCCCCGCCAGCCGTTCGGCGGCGGCCAGATCAGCCAGCGCAAACGCGTCGCGTGGGTTGTACTCCTCCGCACGTTGGAGCAGCCGGACAGCCTTTGGATAACCTCCCTGCTGCATCGCGATTTCGCCCAACTCGACAAATGCCGGCTCGAGCGACCCTCCGTAACGAATCGAGTTCCAGAAAGCATTTTGCGCCAGCGTCAGCTTGCCGGCCGCGCGGTCGATCACGCCGGCGGCGTAGTTCGCGGTAGCATTTTCGTCAGCGCGCTTGAGCGCGCGCGCAACCAGCGATTCGGCCGTCTGGAAATCAGCGCCGTCGTAAGCGTTCCACGCCTCCGCCAGCAGCGCCGGAATGTAATTTGGATCGCGCTGCAGCACCTGGTCGTAGACCTTCAGCGCGGCCTCAAGCTTTCCGGTCTTCTGGAGGAAAAGCCCGTGAAGATAACGCTCCTGCACGGGCGTCTGCGAATTATAGATCAGCTTCTGAAGGTGGGTGCCGCCCTCGGGGACGAAATCCGGATTGCCGTTCACGGGCTCGGCCGCGGACCAGTGTAAAAGCACCCGGCCTTGCGAAGACCGAATCTCAACGCCCAGTTCTTTGCGCGCTTCGTCGAGGTTTTCGACGGGCGCGGTAAAATCGACCGGCGAGAGCGGTGTCAGATGGACGTGCTGCGTTTCGCGGAGCGCCTTCGAACCAAGCTTCAGCACCACCGTCGCGTCGGGAAGATCCGCTACCGCGCTCACCGTCACCTTGACTTCAGGATCCCGCGCTCCGTTCTGGTAAAGCGCGTTGATGGCCATCTGGCTCGTGGCCTCGACGAATCCGCCGTCCAGGCCCCGCACGGGGTACCAGTATTCGGTCCAGCTCGCGACGCGACGCGGGTCCATAAACTCGCGGTACCCCTGGGTAAAGAATCGCCCACTCTGAATCTCGTTATAAGGGCCGTCGTTGTCCGAAAGAATGTGCGCCCAGATCATGCCGCTCGGCGCGGTGCCCCAGGTCCAAACCTTCTTCCCGGGGTCCTGGCGGAAGTTTGCGACGTGCACCACGCCGTAATTCGAGTCGTGATAGTACACGCCAAAAAAATTGCGGTGCGATGCGCGGGCGAAGATGGCCATTGCGTTGGGGTCATTCTTGTACCAGCTCTCGTTGACCCCCTGCCATACCGGCCAACTCTGAACGGTTGCGAACGGGTCGTCGGAGATGGTCTCTTCCATGGGGTAGATGTACTGCATGTCGTCGGTTGCGCTTACTGCGGCGTTCGCCCAGAACAGGTAGAGGTGCTTGGTGGGGGTGGAATTGAAGAGCGTCACTTTCTGCTCGAC
>JBOGJW010000089.1:0-9529 GCA_050745245.1 Terriglobia bacterium
AAGTACGGCTCGGAGTTACCACCTTAGCTTGGCGGGACCCGCGACAACCCTGGTGTAAATTACGCCGCGTTGAGCTTTGTCAGACTCTTATTCAGGCCCGAGAGGTCCATGGCGGTGCGGTGCTCCACGTTGTTCGCGCCTTCGCCCCAGAGCAGCGCGACGTAGCAGCCCAAGCCGTTCGCGCGCAGGATGCTGATCTTCGTTTGCATGTGCAGCGCGGTTTCGTCGGTGGGCCAGATGCAAGGCGCGGCGCCCATCGCGTGCCAGTTGATTTGCCGCGCCGGCGCCGTCTGCGCCGGCGCCTAGACAGGCCGCGAGAAAAGTAAAAAGCAGGCCAGCGCAAGCGCCGGAAGAATCAAGCCGAGATTTCGGCAGCCGGTCAAACGATCAATTTGTTCAATTTTCATGGATTGCCCCCAGGGAGTATATAATACGAAAGCGCGCGCTGGCGCGGCAGATCAGATTGCGGCAAAGGGGAACACAATGCAACGGCATATCAAGTGGCGCGGAAATGGAAAACTGACCCAGGTGGTCGCGCCCGGCACGCTGAAGTTTCTCGATTTCGCCCGGCTGCAGCTCGCAAAGGGCGAAACCTACTCAGCGGGCACGGGCGACCGCGAATGGGTTTTTGATGTTTTCTCCGGCGTCGCATCCGCGACCGTGGAGGGCGCGGACGGCTCCAAGCAGGAGTTCAAGCGCGTTGGGGGCAGGGAAGACGTGTTCTCGGGACCGCCGGCGATGCTCTATGTTCCTCCCGGCGCAAAGTACACGCTGAAGGCGCAGTCGGACCACTTCGACGCGGGCTTGTTTTCCGCCGCGTCGACGGCAAAGGCTCCCGCCGCTCTGCTCGAGGGCGCGAACGTTATCGCCAAAGACGTAGGCCGCGACAATTGGCGGCGCACCGTCTACACCGCGCTCGGAGAAAACGTGGATGCCGAGCGCCTGCTGGCAGGCGAAACGCTCAACCCGCCCGGCAACTGGTCGAGCTATCCGCCGCACAAGCACGACCGCTCTGTTCCTCCCGGCGAGGCGGTGCTTGAAGAGATTTACTTCTTCCGTGTGCGGCCCCAACAGGGTTACGGCTTCATCTGGACTTACACCGCGCCCGATGATCCGGAGGGCTTCTCCACCGTCTTCATGGTCCAGGACGGAGACACCGTGCTTTTGCCGAAAGGCTACCACCCGGTTGTGGCGGCGCCCGGCTATGAGCTGCACTACACCTGGGTTCTGGCCGGGGAAGAGCGCCGCTACGGCGCGTGGTCCGACGATCCCCGGCACGCGTGGGTGAAACAAAAGTAGATCAAAAGTCAAAAGTTAGAAACCAGAAGGCAGAAAGCGGAAGGGAGGAGGCAGAAGTTACAAACCAGAAGCCAGAGGCGAGAACTCAGAACCCAGAACTGATGCATTTTCAATTCTGACTTCTAACTTGCCATGCAAATCAACTTCTCATATCCAGACATCGACCCGGTTGAAGTCCCGGACTCCAACCTGCTCGCGGCTCTTGCGCCGCGCGAGTCGGAGCATCCCCGCCCGCTCTCTGAGCTGGTAGAAGAGGCTCTGGACCATCCGTTCGGCGCGGAGCGGCTCGAAAAATTCATCGCCCCTTCCAATCGGGTTCTGCTGCTGGTCGACGACATCACCCGGCAGACGCCCGCCGCCGGCGTGCTTCCCGGCATCTTCCGCCGCCTGGAGCAGGGTGGCGTAGCGCGGCAAAACGTCAGCATCCTGATTGCCGCCGGCACGCACTCGCACATGACGCGCGCCGAGCTGGAAAAGAAGCTGGGCGCCGAAACCCTGCGGAATTATCCCGCGCGGCTGCACCACTGGCGGGAGGAAGACCAGCTCCGCGAGATCGGCGCGGCGGCCGATGGAACGCCAATCCGGGTGAACCGTATGCTGGGCGAGGCGGACGTCGTGATCGGTGTGGGGCAGATTGTGCCGCACCGCGTGATGGGATTCACCGGCGGCGCGAGCATTGTGAAGCCCGGCGTCTCCGGCGCCGAAATCACCGGGCACACGCACTGGCTGAGCGCGCTTTATCCTGGCTCGGAGATTATGGGCTTCGCGGATAATCCCGTGCGCCGCGAGGTGGAAGAGATCGCGCGCCTCGCGGGGCTGCGCTACATCGTCAACGTGGTGATGGACGGCGCCGGGCGCGTGGCGCAGGTGGTGGCGGGCGATCCGGTTGCCGCGCATCGGGTGGGAGCGGAGCGCTCGCTCGCCATCTATGGCGCGCCGCAGACCGAGCTCGCCGATATCGTCATCGCCGAGTCTTATCCGGCGGATTACGACCTCTGGCAGGCCTCGAAGGGCATCTACGCTTCCGAGCTCGCCGTAAAGCAGGACGGCATCGTGATTCTCGTTACGCCGTGCCACCACGGAGTGTCAATCGAGCACCCGGAGGTGGAGAAGCTGGGCTACCAGGGCGTCGCTCAGGTAAAAGACTGGGTCGCCGAACACCGGATTACTGACTTGGTAGCGGCGGCGCATCTGGCGCACGTGGGCCGCGTCATTCGCGATCGCGCCCGCGGATTCATGGTGTCGAAAGGCATCCCCGCGGATGTTCAGCTACACATCGGATTCGAACACGCGCGCAATGCGCGGCACGCGCTCGACCAAGCGTTCGAGATTAAGGGCCGGCAGGCAAAGGTTATGGCCCTCCGTCAGGGCGGCCACGTGCTTCCGGTGATCGCGGCCGCCCGCGCCTCCCACGGCGCCGCCGAACACGCCTCGTGACGTATGCCTGTTTCCTCCCCTGATCTCCCCGAGGCGTTCCCGCGCAGCCAAGCCAGAAAATCTGGTAAATTCAGCGTCAAGAATCTGCGCTGGCTTATCTGCGCTCTCCTCCTCCTCGCCTCCACTAAAAATTACATCGACCGCGAAGCGCTCTCTGTTCTCAAGCCGCACCTCCAGACGGTCCTGCACTGGTCCGAGAGCGACTACGGCTGGATCATCTTCGCCTTCGAGCTCGCCTACGCGAGCATGATGATTCCCTTCGGCAAGATTGTCGACTGGCTGGGTACGCGCACCGGGTTTGCGCTGTCGATGATCTGGTGGTCGATAGCCTCGATGGCGCACGCTTTCGCCGGGAGCGCGTTTTCTTTCGGCGTGGCGCGGTTTTTTCTGGGTGCGGGCGAGGCAGGGAACTTCCCCGCGTCCATTAAGGCTGTAGCCGAATGGTTTCCGGAGAAGGAGCGCGCGCTGGCCACGGGAATCTTCAACGCCGGCACGAACATCGGCGCGGTGCTCGCTCCTCCCATCGTCGTCTGGCTTACGCTCCGGTGGAGCTGGCGCGAGGCGTTCGTCTTTACCGGCAGCATCGGCTTCATCTGGCTCGCCCTGTGGCTGTGGATCTATCGCGTGCCGCGCAAGCACCCCTGGATTACGCAGCAAGAGTTGAAATATATCGAGAGCGATTCGCCCGGCCCCGGCGAGGCGCAAGCTCCGCGCGTCCCCTGGCGGCACCTGCTGAGGTTCCGCGAGACGTGGGGCTTCATCCTCGCCAAGTTCATGACCGACCCCATCTGGTGGTTCTACGTGTTCTGGCTGCCGTCTTACCTGGCCCAGGCGCGCGGGTTTTCGCTGAAGGAAATCGGCTACTTCGCCTGGATTCCGTTCCTCGCCGCGGATATCGGCAGTGTGCTGGGAGGATGGTTTTCGGGATTCCTGATCGGGCGGGGCTGGTCAGTGAACGCGGGCCGCAAGACGGCGATGCTGGTGACGGCCTTATGCATGCCCTCCGGAATTGCTGCGGTACTCGTGGGCAACGTGTGGCTGGCGCTGGGGCTGATCTCAATCTCGACTTCGGCGCACCAAGGCTGGTCCGCGAACGTATTCACCCTTACTTCCGATATGTTCCCCAAGCAGGACGTGGCCACCGTGGTCGGAATCGGCGGCGCCGGCGGCGCGATTGGCGGGATGATCATCGCTCCCCTGGCGGGCTACACGCTTCAGTATGTGCATAGCTACGTTCCACTTTTTATCATTGCCGGCGTCATGCATCCGCTTGCTATTCTCGTGCTGCAATTGGTGGTGCCCAGAATCCGCCAGGTGCCGGCGCTGCAGGCCGCTTCATCGTGATGCACGCGGCAACGGGGTCGAGAAACACAATTAGATTACATCCGAGGCGACCGTAGCCGGCTGATTTTACGCGTCCACAGCGCAGCCACGCCAAGCAACCCGATGCCGAATAGTACCAGGGAACTTGGTTCCGGGGTCGGACTCGTAGTTAGGGAGCCGAACCGTCCCGGGGGCACTCCAGAGGCGGGACCGGAATTCGGGTCGTCCACAAGGCTCGTCGCATTGGCCAGTCCGGCTGCGTAGACGATAGGCCCGCCGCCCACGTCGCCGTTGCTCCAAAGTTCAGCAACGTAACCTCCGGGTCCGGCAATGTCAAACGCCACGCCAAAGATGTCGAACTGGCCTCCTGAAAATGGATAGGTTAGCTCGGGAAGACCGGTGACGGGGTTAAGATCGTAACAGATCGCCGGAGAATCGCCTGCCGGGTAAAACAGGTCGTCGTAGGACAAGCCGCCTGTGGTAAACGCAATGCCGGGTGAGGCCAGAGTGTTACTCACATACGACACCGGCTGGTACAGCCCGGTAATCGCGCCGGAGACACCGGCGTTCGTATCCGAAAATGTTCCGCTGATGCCGGTGATCTCATCGACGCCAGCCGTCGAACTCGGCGTCGCCGAGAACACGCCGGAAGCGCTGATGCCTCCACCGTTAAACCAAAAGTTAATTTCGCCCGCCCTTGCGGCGGATGCGAACGTAACGGCGGCAGCGCATGCGAGTACCACGATATATTTTGCCTTCATTATTCCCTCCTTTAGAGAAGACTAGCGGCTTATGCGCAGATCATGCGTTTCCGTCGCGAGCGAACGAGCCTACCAGGATTGAAGGCGGGGAGTCAAGATGCTGAAGTGGGTTTAAATTGAATGGGGGCGCGAGCTTTGACTGTGACACTCGCCGGCGATATACTACGTGAGTACGCCATCACATTGATAGAGAAGGAGAAGGGCCCGCCATGCGCTTTCTCTCCCGGCACGCTTTCCGCTCCGCGCTCATCACTCTCGCTGCGATTGTAATCGCCGCTGCCGTCTGGCGTCTTGCTCCGTCGCAGGCGAAGCCCGAGCCCGCTCCGGGCGCGGAGGCCGCCGTGCTCCGATTCGATCATCTTCTTGACGGCGCCATTCGCCCCGGGCAGACGCTCGCGTGGCAGACGCCTGCTCTGAAAGCGGGCGCTCTCTATTCGGTGGATGTCAGCCTGGACCACCCGGCGAGCCTCACCACGCCGGACGAGCTGGTCCCGCGCCGCATCGCGTCTCCCATCACCTTCAACGTGGTGAAGAAGAATGTCGTGCCCATCGTGGCGCGCGTGGTGGTGGACTTCGATTCGGCCGGCAATCCGTCGATCAGCAAGAAACTGCACTCGGGCGACCCCGGGACGTACTTCATCGTCCGCGCGGCTCAGCCAGGCCCGGCGCGGCTCACGCTCGCCGCGCCCGCGAGCGATGATGCGGCCCCAATCGGGTTTCGGGTTTCGTTCCGGCCGCTGAACGTTAGCGCGCAAGATGCCGTTCAGATCGCCGCCAACACGGCGCGCGATTGGCAGCATGCCTCTCCGATGGTATTAGGGAAAACGGTCTTCGGAACGTCCGACGATATCGAATATCTCTACAACACGAATGAAGGCAAAGATGGGATTCAATGGCTCACGTTTAATTACAGGTCCTCTACGCCGAAGCTCGTCTATTTCGAGTTGAACGTGCTCGATCGCGACGTGCCGTGCGCGCTGAAAATGTACACCCTGGAGAAGGGCCCCAAGGTCGCGCGCCTGGAGGAATACACGAACGGCAAGAGCCCCGTCGAAATTCGCCACGATGATCAGACCGACGCGCTGGTGGATCATAAGTTCATCACCCGCGTCCTCACGCCCGGCCGCTACTACCTAAGCGTCAAGTCGAACGATCCGCGCTGGAACCTGACCACTGCCCTCTACGACGTTCCGCCCTATCAGAATCCGCGTGAAGCCACCCAGGTGGCGATGCGTTACATGGTGGATATCGCCGACTCGTGGTTCGACGATATTCCCCGCAAGGGCGCGGTGCTGACGCGCGCCGAGAATGTTACCGACGAGACGGAGCGCTGCATCGCCTGCCACGCCGCTCACTTCACCATGCTTTCCACGCTGAAGGCGCAGCGCCACGGCTACGCGGTGGTGAACGAGCCCGAATACAAGTTCATGATGGACCGGCTCTACAACGCGCAGGCGCCGTTTTACGGTTTCCCGGACACTTACTGGCTGCGCTTCGAGCTCGCGCCCACCAACGGCCTGAGCCGCCTCGGCAAGATGCTGCTGATGTACGAGGACTCGGTGAGCCATCACCCCACCGAGACTCCCGGCCACGTGGCCAATTACATCCGGCTGGTCTACGACGCGCGCGCCGTGCTTCCCCGCGTGGACAAGGCGCACTTCGTCCCCGAGTTCGAGGCGGCCAAGACGCGCAACTACGAATTCGACGGCAACCGCCCGATCAGCGATTTTCGCGTGGACTCGGACTCCTGGTTTGATCTGCACGATCTCGCCCGGCGCGACCATAATGCCGCTTACGCCGCGAGCGCCGCCCACCTGGTGAACCTGATGACCACGGCGCATACCAACGACCTCGAAGACATCGTCGAGCAGACCAAGGGCATGGTGGACATGCACGACCCGCGATTTAAGCCCCTCATCGCGAAGAATGTCCAGCAAATCCTGGCGCGGCAGCATACCGACGGCGGCTGGGTCACCGCCGAGTACATGTCCAACGAGCAGTTTTTTGACGCCGCCGCGCGCGCGCCCTTCGAGAGAAAAACCGATCCCAGCCTGCAATTCATGACCGGCGAGGCGCTCTACGCGCTGAAAATCGCCGGCTACAATATGCAGGATCCGCGCGTGCAGAAAGCCATCCACTGGCTGATGAGCCTGCAAAAGCCCTTCGGCGGCTGGCTCGATAACAAGGGCGAGCTTTTCCTGCTTCCGCAAAAGGAGACGTGCTGGGCGGTGATTGCGCTCTCGACCATCTATCCGGAAAAGAACGCGCCGCTCGCGTCCGCGCCGAACCCGCCGGCCCCAATCGTGGGAACGGCTAATCCGCCGCTTGTCCCGGCGATTCAGTGGCTCGACCGGGCGTGGTATGACCACAATCCCCAGGCGCTCAAAGTAGCGCTAGCGCTGCTGAATAGCCCCGAGCCGCTGCTGCGCGAGGCCGCGGCCTCCGCCATTGGCCGCATGGCCGTGGACGCTCCTGATCCCGCGCCATTCCGTGCCGCGGTGGCGCCGCTCGCAAAGCTCCTGGGCGACCACACCAAGATGGTGAGCCGCGCGGCGGCGTGGTCCCTGCGGCAGCTCGGCAACGACGGCATCGGAATCGATGCGATCAAGACGGCGTTGAACAGCCAGGACGATTACACGCGCCGCGGGGCCGCGCGCATCTTCTCGCAGTACTTCTACCACATGGTTCCGCGCGAGGACGTGGCTCGCGATCTGGTTGCGCACGTGAACGATCCGGATATGCTGGTGCGCATCGAGAGCCTCAAGGCGCTGTGGCGCTGGTGGTATCGCACGCCGGATTTCGCGCTGCGCCGCCAGATCGAGCACGCCTTCCTCGATCGCGCAGCGGTTGAGCGCGAGAATCCGCTGGTGCGGCTGAACGTGGCCCAGGCGCTTTATAACATCCTCGACGATAACACCGTGCAGTTCCATCGCAACTGGCTGCGCTCGATGGCGCTGGCGAAGGACCGCAAGCGCGCCGAAGCCGCGCGCATCGATGAAGTCGAGCGTCCGCTCTCAGCGGAGCTCGCGGCGGCGCTGCGCTCGCCCGGCATCACATCACGCCAGACGGTGCTGACCGCGCTCGATTATTATTTCCTGCGCGGGGGCATTGGGAACGACTACGACTCGATCACGTTCTATGATCCGCAATCGGCTGAGACGATGGCCCGCGCTATCCTGCCGCTGATCAGCTCGCACGATCCGCTGATCGCCTCAAAGGCGCTCCAAGCCGCCGCCGTGGCAAGGGACTCCGGCGATCGCGCGCTGCTGCTCGCGGTGATGGATCACCTCACGTCGCAGGATGCGCACGCGCGGCAGGTGGCGGAAGAGGAGCTCACGAAATTCCCGGTGCAATACAGCCCCTCCGGCCCCGTGCTAGCTCACGGCCAAGCCGCGCCCCCTCGTTCGAATTCCGCGCCGCCTCCTAGCCCGGCAGGCGGCGGGGAATAGGCACTTTTTAAATAGCGCGGGGTCTCGCCGGCAGTTCTGTCCTGTGCCGCCGGGACGGCGGCGCTACAACCCGGAGTACCGTTGAAGCACACGATTTTTTCGGAACGAAGCCTATTGATTGTTGAAAACAAACAACATTAAAAATTTATAATGGAAAACGCGCCGTGAAGGGCGCGCTATTCGGACCGGTCCTTGTGATGTTTTCATCTCGATGTAGCCACCTCATTTTCGCGGTGGCCTTTTGCGCCTGCCTGGCGCTTGTTCTGGACGGCCCCGGCTCTTCCTCGAAGCCAGCGCGCCCACCTTCCGCATCGCCCACACTCTCTGCCCCGAGCACTCCGTTTGAGGCCGCTGATCCCCGCGTCACGAGCACGCTTGAGGCGCTCCTGCGCAGCCCGCGGCCGGACGTTCAGGCATCGGCGCTCGACTGGATCTCGCGCGATGCTCGCGCGCAGTCGCCCGCAATGGCGCCGCTCATCTTCTCCGCGCTGAAAAGCGCGAACGCCGACGTTCGCGACAAGGCGCTCGCGAACATGGGATGGATTCTCGATCACTATCACGGCACGCCCACCGGCGCCGCAGCTTTTTCCGCCGTCGAGGCGAGCCTGAAGCAGACCACTGACCGAACGGCGCAGCTCGTGGCGCTGCAACTGATCGGCGGGGCCGGTGAAGGCGGCGTCTACGTCAATAAGGGGGCGGGCCAGGAGAATCCGCTCCTGATCTCCAGCCCCGCGATCCGCAGCACGCTTGTTACGTTACTTGCTAATCCGCAGAGCTCGCTGCGCCCGCAGCTCCTGCGCCTTGTGGGCGGCTCGCCCGCGCTGCGCGCGGACCCGGCGATCGTCGGCGCGGCGGCCGCGGCGCTCCAGGATGACGACCTGAGCGTCCGCAATGAGGCCATCCATCTCCTGATTGCGATTTACGACGGGAACTCCGCCCGATTGCGCGGCCAAGTAAAGCCAGTGCTGAGGCGTGCGCGGGCGAGCGGCGACCCCAACGTGCAGTTGCAAGCTTCGCGAGCGCTCGGACTGCCGGTGCCGCCTCCTCGAGCTCAAGCTAAGCTGGTTTCACTTACCGGCGAGAAGGTTTCGATGGCGCAGGTGCCGTTCGACTTCAACTACTTCACGGCCTTCGTGCAGCCGCTTTTCGTGAAGGATTACGGCGGCACGAAGTGTATCGACTGCCACACACCGCAATCGAACTCTTCCGGCCGGTTCCGAATTCTCGCGCCGGGGCCCGGCGGACAATATACGCTCGCGC
>JBOGJW010000090.1:0-14441 GCA_050745245.1 Terriglobia bacterium
GGACAGAACTGGGGAAACTTTATCTCGGTAAATGGATTGAACACAAGCCGATTCCTGGACCCGCCAGAGTTCACCGTGATGCACGATAAAGGCAATGAGGAGAATGTGTTCGATCGCATCGACTACCAATTCTCCGCCAAGAACACGGCTCACCTGAACCTCGAATACACGCGCTCCTGGTTTCAAAATCCCAATTCGTACGACCAGCAGCTTCATTTAGGTCTCACCAATCCGTTAACCGACAATCCTCTTGGTCCAACGGATCAGCGTTCGCAAATCAAGACTGTGAACATCGCGCCATCCTGGACGCGCTTGATCAATAACACCACAGTGTTCACGTTAGGCGCCTGGGTAAGGCAAGACCAGTACAACTATTACCCAAGCGGCGATCCGTTTAACGATTATTCGCCGGATCTCCAGTCGGAGACCATCGGCCAGTCTCGCAAGCTCACTAACATGGGCGGCCGCACCTCTGTGGACTACGTGAAAGGCATCAATAACGTAAAGTTGGGAGCCGATTACATGCAGACCTTCCTCACTGAAGGAGACCAGTTCAGCATTGTCGATCCAGGGCTTGTCCCCTCGCTTGGCTGCCAAGCTGCGGATGGCAGCGCAATTCCCGGCACGCCGTGCGCGATCCTTCAACCCTACGACTTGACGGAGGGAGGAGGTTACTTCAACTTTCGCGGGCACACGGACGTGAAAGAACTTGCGGTCTACGGCCAGGATCAGATCACCAAGGGGAATTGGTCTGCTAACCTGGGAGTTCGCGGCGATTTTTACAACGGCTTGTCCATCGCCCGCCAGGCGGAGCCTCGCCTCGGAGTTGCCTACAGGATTAAGCCGACCACCACTGTGCTTCGGGTTTCTTACGCCCGGACATTGGAAACTCCATTTAACGAGAACCTTGTCATCGCAAGCACGGGCTGCAGCTATCCATTCCTTGCCACCCTTGTACCGCCGCCCGGCGTTCCCTGCGCTCTAGGGCCGGTTCAGCCGGGCTGGAGCAATCAATTCCATGCCGGCCTGGAGCAAGCCTTGGGGAGACACGTCGTTGTGAACTGGGAGTACGTTTGGGACTACTACCACAATGGTATGGACTTCGGCGTGATTGGTAATACGCCCCTCACATTTCCAATTGAGTGGTCCCGCGCGAAGATACCCGGTTGGGATGGCCGGCTGAACTTCACCAATTTTCATGGCTTCTCGGCCTTCGTGGTGGCGTCTAGCGTGGCGGCGCGCTTCTTCCTGCCGCAAGTAGCCGGATTGCCCATCGTCCCGGCGTCAACCGGCGTGTTCCGCATTGACCATGACGAGTTTTTGAATGCGACGACGCATCTTGAGTACCAACCGTGGCAGCGCGGGCTGTGGTTCGCGTTCGATTGGAGGTATGACAGCGGCTTGGTCGCCGGCTCAACACCTTGCTATAACCCAAATACTGCAACCTGCGCCGGCACGTCGACAACGCTCAATGGCCAGCCGGCGGTCCTTTTGTTGAACACCGTGACCGGCGCGCCCTTGACCGCCGACCAGGAGCTCCAGGCCGGGCTCACGTGTAACGGCGTAGTCCCAACGCTGACTTCGCCCCTGCCCAGCCCGTGCCTTGCGTCAGAGTTCGGGTCCACGCTATTGCGCATTCCGGCGCCAGGGACGGAAAACGACGACCACAACCCGCAGCGAATCGCCCCGCGCAACCTGTTTGATCTCTCGATTGGCGACGACAACCTGTTCCACGGCGATAAATACAAGTGGAGCCTCCGCTTCGACGCGATCAACCTGACTAACAGAGTTGCGCTCTACAATTGGCTTTCGACGTTCAGCGGCACGCATTACGTGACGCCACGAACTTTATCCGCTACTATCGGGTTCCACTTCTGATGTAGTGAGGAAGAGACATGTTGTTCTTAACCGAAGCCGATGTGATCGACCTTTTGCCGATGGAAGCGGCTCTGGCCTGCGTCGAGGGAAGCCTGAGGGCGCAAGGCGAGGGCGCCGCGGTGAACCGGCCGCGCCAGCGCATTTTCCTGCCCGGCGTCTCGCTGCACTACATGGCCGCGGTTCTGCCGGGCAGCAATCTGCTGGGCGTGAAGGTTTACACCGTCTCGCGCGGGGCCGTGCGATTCGTGGTCCTGCTCTATGACGCTGAGCGCGGCGAGCTGCTGGCGATGATCGAGGCCGACCAGATGGGTCGCATTCGCACTGGCGCGGCCAGCGGCATGGCCACCCAGCTCCTCAGCCGCGCAGATTCCTCTACCGTGGCCGTGATCGGCGCAGGCCGCCAAGCTCGGACGCAGCTTCAGGCCGTCAGCCTTGTCCGAAAGCTCCAGAGTGTTCGCGTCTTCAGCCGCGATGCGGGCCATCGGCGGCAATTCTGCGGGGAGGCCAGCGCGCAGCTCGGGCTGGAGGTCGAGCCCGCCGAGAGCGCTGAAGCTGCCGCGCGCTCCGCTGATATCGTGATCACCGCCACGACGTCTCGCGAGCCCGTGGTTCGTGGCGAATGGCTGCGGCCTGGCGCGCACGTGAATGCCATTGGAGTGAACATGCCTGATCGTCGCGAAATGGATGACGCGCTGATGCGCCGCGCCGCCCTGATCGCCGTGGATTCGCTTGAGCAATGCCGGGTCGAAGCAGGCGACCTGATCCAGGCGTTTGCTCATGAACCGGCGCTCTGGGATCGTGTTTTCGAGCTTGGCGAGATTGTAGCCGGACGCAAACCGGGCCGGCAATCACCCGAGGAGATCACGATATTCAAGTCCACCGGATTGGCCCTCTGGGACGTGGCTGCCGCGGGCGAGGTGCTGCGCCGGGCGCGGGAAGCTGGCCGCGGGACAGAAATCGCCCTCTCCGCCACTGTTCCTTAGCGTCCCTGCGAACAAGCAGGCCCGGCCCCCAGGAACCCCCTTACGGCTTGAGGCATTATCTTTCCTTTAACATTTATTTGCGCTGGCGGGCCGAGCCAGTATAAGATGCATAATCGCGCAGGCAGTCAGGCGGGAACTGGGAGGGGAATTCCGGCGCACCATGATAGCAGCCTATGTGGTGGGAAAAGAAAGTTGAACCGCAGCGGACTCCTTCAAAGCCCCTTTCGGATTCTTCGGAGGCGCAGAAGGTTCGGCCCACGCCGGAGCATCCACGTCCAACCGCGCCTGTAACTCCTCCTATAAGATCGGAAACTCAAATGACTGAACCTATGGTTAGACCCACCGGCATGAATCCACCCAATCAGCGGCAGACGCTGCTGGGCGGCTCGATAGTCCTGCGGGGCGAGCTCACAGGAGACGAAGATTTGACGATCGAAGGGCAGTTCGAAGGGACCCTCGACGTCAAGGAACACTGCGTCACTATCGGCCAGCATGGCCAAGTGAAGGCTGATATCACAGCCCGGCAAGTGGTGGTGAGCGGAAAGCTCAACGGGAAGATCAATGCCCGCGAGAAGGTGGAAATTCACCGGACGGGCAACGTCACCGGCGATCTGGTCTCCGCGGGCGTCGCGATTGAGGAAGGCGCATACTTCAAAGGCAGCATCGAGATCCTGCGTGACGAGGAGAAGGTGCTTTCGCGCGTAGCTTCGGCCCACGCGAGCACCCCACTGGGCGAAGAGCCGCTCTCGAAAAAATCTGGAAACTCCGGCGGCTTGCTGCGCTGAACCGGGGCAATCTGTTTCAATGGGCGCCGCATCCATCACGCGCTTTGCGATGGGTGCGGCGCTCGAAACCCGCACACATGGCGATGAAGGGGCATGTGCGCACCGCCCAGATTGTCTGTATCCCCATTTCGTGGACACCGCACTAGCCTTTAGCGTAAGAGTGCCTGGGGCGATTCCGGGTGTGCGGGCGTATGCGCAGCGAAGGCAACGCTTGAATGTCGCGTACCACTCAACAGGGCGTCTCCGCAAGCGCATCGCGCCGGGAAGCGGGTTCGCCCGCGGTAACGAGCCAGGGTTTGGACTGGCTTTGGCATCACCTGCAGGACCTCTGCCATCCTCACATTCTGGACTGCGGTCCCGTCTCGCCGGCCACTCTCCAGGTGCTGCTTCGCCGGGAGGCCAAACTTTACGTCGCCGATCTTCTCACGCCGGCGTTTGGGGGCGATGCCGCGTTTTGGGATAGGACCGGAAAAGTCCCGGTATTTCTTCCTGCGAAATTCCTCGACCAGCTCCCCAGCCTGAGCCCCAGTTCGCTCGCAGCAATCCTGAGCTGGAATCTTTTGGACCTTGTCCCGCACGAGTCACTCGCGGCCGTGATGGAACGGCTGATTTCGCTGCTGCAGCCCCTCGGCGTGCTGTTTTGCGTTCTGCGCGAGCCTTACCACAAGGAAGGAGTCGAGCGCCGATGGTGGCTGGAGACGCTTACGAGCGTGCGCAACGAAACGGATGCGAAGCGGCCGTGCCCCTACCCCGCTATCTCCAACCGTGAAATGGAGCGTCTGGCGCCCACCGCGAGTATCAAGACTTTTTTGACACGCTCGGGCCGCCGTGAAATCCTGGTGATGAAGCAGGAGTAAGCTGCCGTCCCAGCGGCCGGAAGGCAGTAGGCGGGAAAGCAGCCGGCGGTGAGCGGGTCGGCAGCAAGGAGCGAGATGAAAGCTGCGTTCTGACGCCCGCTTACTGCCGACCAACTGCGGCGCTACATAATAAGAGGTTGTTGAAAAACCCCTGCTCAACCGCGGTAGCGACGATTTTATATCGCCAGTGATCCAGTATTCTCAATGGCTGCATGGCGGCATAAAGCCGCCGCTACACGTTTTTTCAACAAGCACTTAAGGAGAAATGTTGCATGCCAAAACCTTCGGAAGCCCGCGAGGGCGAGGTCAAGCGAGTCGTTTTGGCCTACTCAGGAGGCCTCGATACATCGATCATTATTCCATGGCTGCGCGAGAACTACGGCTGTGAAGTCATTGCCATGGTCGGCGACGTCGGCCAAGGCGACGACTACAAAGCCGTGCGGCAGAAGGCGCTGCGCACCGGGGCGACGCGAGTATTCATAGAGGATCTGCGCGAGGAGTTCATCACCGGCTATCTTTGGAAAGCCGTTCAGGCCGGCGCGGTCTATGAGGGCAAATATCTGCTCGGCACATCGCTGGCGCGGCCGGTGCTGGCGAAACGGCAGGTGGAGGTGGCGCTCGCTTGCGGCGCTGACGCGCTGGCGCACGGCTGCACTGGCAAAGGAAACGATCAAGTGAGATTTGAGCTCGCCTATAAAGCATTGGCGCCGCAGTTGCGCGTGATCGCGCCATGGCGTGAGTGGTCGATCAAGTCGCGCGAGGACGCGCTCGTGTACGCCCACAAGCACAACGTCCCCGTACCGGTAACGAAGAAGGATCTCTATAGCCGCGATCAGAACATCTGGCACCTGAGCCACGAAGGCGGTCCGCTCGAGACGGCGCTTGGAGAGCCGCCCGAAGACGCGTGGAAGCTCACCAAGAGCCCTCGCAAAGCCGCTGATCGCGAGACCGCCGTCGAGATCGGTTTTGAGGCGGGTGTCCCGGTTTCGGTGGATCGCAAAAAGCTGAAGCCGCTCGCGCTCCTTCAGAAGCTCAACGAGATCGCGGGCGCGAACGGGGTAGGCCGCACGGACCTGGTGGAGAATCGGTTTGTCGGGATCAAGTCCCACGGCGCGTACGAGACTCCCGCTGGCGCGCTGCTCTATGCCGCTCACCACGAGCTCGAGGCGCTCTGTCTCGATCGCGAGACGTTCCACTATAAGCAGCACGTCGCGCTGCGCTATGCCGAACTGGTCTACTTCGGGCAGTGGTTTACACCGCTGCGCGAGGCGCTGGATGGATTCATAGAGGTCACACAGCGGCGCGTCACCGGCAGCGTGGCGCTCGGCCTCTACAAGGGCGGCATCCGGATTCTGAACCGGCAGTCCCCCTATTCGCTCTATGACACCAGCGTTGCCGGCTTCACGATGGGCACCGATTACGACCAGCGCGACGCCGAGGGCTTCATCAATATCCTCGGCCTGCCGCTTAAGATGGAAGCAATAAAAAGGCAGAAAGCAGAAACCAGAAACCAGAAGGAGTAGCGTCGGCATCTTGCCAGCACTTGAGGGCTGCCGCCGACCTGACACCTCAATGCAAATGCACACACGCGTCGAGATCTCTGGTTCCTCGCTTCTGATCTGTGATTTCTGACTTCTGGCTTCTGGCTTCTGGTTTGAGATATGCGGTTGTGGGGCGGGCGTTTCGCCGCTGCGCGGCAAGACGCCCTGTTCGTAAAATTCTCCGAGTCGTTCTCCTTCGATCAGCGCCTGGTGGCCTACGACCTTCGGGTTAATAAGGTCTACCTGCGGCACCTGGCTCGCGCCGGAGTGCTGCGCCCTCGCGAGGCGCAGAAGCTGATACGGGGTCTGGATAAGATCGAGCGCGAGATTGGGCGCGATGCCGCCTGGGCCCGCGGGCAGTCGAGCGAGGACGTTCACACCTGGGTGGAGAGCCGCCTCGAGCACGTGGGTGGCGCGCTGGCGGGAAAGCTTCGCACCGGGCGCAGCCGTAACGATCTGATTGCAACCGAGGCGCGCCTCTACGTCAAGGACGCGGCGCACGAGTTACAGCAGGCTCTTGCCGGCTTGATGAGCGCTCTGCTCGCGCGCGCGAAGGAGAATTCCGGCCTGGTGCTGCCGGGCTATACTCACCTTCAGCCCGCGCAGCCGATCCTGTTTTCGCACTATCTCCTGGCCTACTTCGAGATGTTCTGGCGCGATGCGGGACGGCTTGCCGATTGCCGCAGCCGCGCCGACGAGCTTCCTCTGGGCTCCGGAGCGCTCGCCGGCGCGCCTTATCCGCTGAATCGCGCGGCGCTAGCGCGTGACCTGGGTTTTGCGCGCGTGTCCGTGAATAGCCTGGATGCCACCTCGGACCGCGATTTTGTCTGCGAAATGCTCTTCGCCTGCTCGCTGGTGATGGTCCACCTCAGCCGCCTCGCCGAGGATCTGATCCTCTACTCCTCGCCCGCGTTCGGCTACGTCGAGCTGGCGGACGAGTTTTCTACCGGCAGCAGCCTGATGCCTCAGAAGAAGAACGCCGATTCGCTGGAGCTGATCCGCGGTAAATCGGCGCGTGTGCTGGGCAGGCTCACCGCGACGCTCGCGCTGCTGAAGGGCCTGCCTATGTCCTACAACCGCGATCTGCAAGAGGATAAGCCGGCGCTGTTTGACGGCGTGGACACCACGCGCGATTGCCTCAACATCGCCGCGCCCGTGCTTGCGACGCTGCGCATCGATCCGCTTAAAATGAAGGCTGCAACCGAACTCGGCTATCTCACCGCCACCGATATCGCGGATGATCTGGTTAGCCGTGGCGTCGCCTTCGCGCAGGCGCACGAGCAGGTGGGGAAGCTGGTGCGCTATTGTCTCTCGAAGCAGAAGACGTTCGCGCAGCTTTCAGATGATGAGGCGCGGCGGTTCATCGCGGTTTGGGATCGCCGCCTGGCTCGCGCTGCCTCCTTGCCTGAGTCGGCCATCGAGCGGCGGAAGGCCGCGGGCGGCACCGCGCGCCGTCAGGTGGAGCGGCAGCTCGCCGCCGCCGAGCGCCGCTTGCGGGAATGGCGGAGGGCAACCACGAGGCTGAGTTCGTGATTGCCCGTCAAGTTAAATTGAGTATAGTAGATTCAGATGACAACGGATCGAGTCGAAATTAACCCCGAGGTGATGATGGGCAAACCGGTGATTCGAGGGACTCGAATCACGGTCGAGCTCATCTTGCGCAAGCTCTCCGAGGGCGCAAGCGAGGACCAGTTGCGCGAGGATTATCCGCACCTGACCCGTGAGGATATTCGGGCAGCCATTGCCTACGGCGCCGCGAGCGTAGCACACGAGGACGTGGTGTTGCGCAGACCCTGAAGCTGGGGGCCAGGCTTTTCCACCCGAACTAATGCTCCGCACACTCAGGCTCCTCCCGATTGTCATACTCGCAGCCGCGCTCGCCGTGCCCCTTGCGGCCCAACAAAGCGTGAGCCAGCCGGCGGCCAGTTTTGATGCCGATTTGGTTTTTCGTCCGCCCATGGCGGATCAGTCGGAGCCCACCAGCCGCATTCGCTATGGCGGCAAGTATCTCGACTTCGGTCTCGCCTTGCCCCTCACCGTCTATACCTCCGAGAGCACGACTTCCTCCTGGGCGGTCGGCTTTCTTGGCGGCATCGCCGCGGGTTTTGGTTCGCAGCGCACCACATTATATCTTCGCGCCGCGGATTTTCAGGCCGGCATTCCCATTGCATTTCGCAAAGGGAAGTTCTCCACGCGGGTTAAGTTTTATCATGTCAGCTCGCACCTCGGCGGAGATTACGAGCAGGTGAGCGGACTTCAGCCTTTTCATTACAGCCGCGAGGGGGTCGAGTGGCTCGCTGCCTACGACGCTCCGCATCACGTGAGGATTTATGGCGGGCCGCGCGTGCTGGTTCGCACCTACCCTGATGTAGGCCGCTGGACTTTTCAGGCGGGCTCCGAGTGGACACCTCCGTCACTTTCCGGGTGGCACTGGCGCTTCTATTTCGCGGACGATTTCCAGACGCGCGGAGAAGTGGGCTGGCGGACGAACATCAGCGTTGAGCCGGGCGTCGAGTGGACCACGCGGCGCGGCGAGCCGGTGGCGCGGCTGGAGGCGTGGTTCTACAGCGGGCAGCAGCCGTTCGGGGAGCTTTTCCGGCAGCGCGAGCATGTGATCGGCGCCCAGCTCATCTTTACTTTGGAGCCGGCCATCAAATCCCTCATCATTCACAAGCACTGAGCGCGGTAGCCGCGGTCACTCTTTCCTGACCGGACTTATCACCATGCATAAAAACCCACGGTCAACCAAGACGAGTTGACCGTGGCTACCATTGCTTCGAGGCTTGCACGTACAAGCCCTTCGGCTGCCCTTTGAGAATGCCCGGAATCTTCGGGAAGAGCGACGCGGCCTGTTTCACCAGCGGGTCGCCGCGCGTTTGCACCTGATTACCTGCATCGAGCCCGAAGGCGAGGTTGAAGAGCGCCGTTTTGATATGGTCCTTCAGATACGCCTGGTCGCGCTCCCAGTATTTTTCAGGCGTCTGAATCCGCTGGCCCGTGAGGAAATTTCTGAACTCCTGGAGGGTGGAGGAAGTCACTTCGAAATCCCTTTCGATCCGTCCGTGGTAGCTGAGATATTCGGAGCTGAAGCTGGCAAACATACCTGCCTGGTCGAGAAAGCTGAGCCATGGGTCAAGCTGCCATGAGGGCGCGAGCACATCAGGTGTGATGCCGCCCCCGGCTGAAACGGGGCGGCCGTCATCGGTATGGAAGGCCTCGGGCACGCTCCCTCCCGCGGCGGCGATTCCGGCGATGGGGTTTTGCAGCGCGGTGCCTGGCAGCGCCTTTTGAATGCACCGGCCGCTGGGCGTGAAGTACTCGGCGGTGAGGAGCGCCAGCCCCGTGCCATCGCTCAACGCAGAGACGCTCTCGACGACGCCTTTGCCAAACGTCGGCTCGCCCGCGATGACGGCGCGGTCGTGGTCCTGCAGCGCGGCCGAGACCACCTCGGCGGCGCTGGCCGTATTGCGGTTCACCAGAACGATCATGGGCGCGGTGAAGCGAAGCGGGACTTCGACCGCCTGAAATGTCTTTTCGCTCACAGAGCGGCCGCGGACGGTGAGCACCACGCTTCCCGGCTTGAGAAAAACGCTCGATACCGCCAGCGCCGAGGCGAGCACGCCGCCGGGATCATTGCGCAGATCGAGGATGAGCCCGCGCAGGCGGCTGGCGTCAAGCTTCTTGAGCGCCTCAACCAGCTCCTGCGGAGTCTTCGCCTCGAATGAGGCAATATGGACGTAAGCGATTCCTGGAGCGTACGCGAACGCGACGTCCACGGTGGGGAGCTTCACTTCCGCCGGAGACATTCGAATCTCCTGCGGGCTGGCGCTTCCGGGACGCACCACGCCCAGCCGCACGGGGTGCGAGCGCGCCTGCTCAAGCACGCGCACCAGTCCCCGAAGATCGAGCCGTTGAATGCGGGTTCCATTCACCGAGACGATCTGGTCGCCGGGCCCTAGTCCGGCGCGCCAGGAGGGTGAGCCTTGCTGTGTCTGAATAACCGTTATACGGCCGGGCTGCACGTAAAGAATCGAACCGAAGCCCAGCGCCTCGCCGGAGGTTTCTTCCTGAAGCGTTTTGAATTGATCGCGGTCGAAGAAGGAGGAGAATGGATCGAGCGAGGAGAGCATCCCGCGCACTGCGCCCTCGAGGATCAGGTGGTCCGCGTCGAGCGGGCCCATGTAATTTCGCTGAAGCGCTTCGTACACCCGGGCGAATTTCAGGCTCTGCTGAGTGACAGGGTCGTTCGGAATACCCGACTGGGCGCGAAGCGGCGATGCCAGGAGAAAGGCGCCGGCCGCCAAAATAGTTGGCCAGAGCAAAGCCGGTCTGATTGTCTCCGAGCGAATCACGAGATTTCCAGTATATCGTGGCGGAGAGGCGGTGATTGCATTGCACGGGGGGATGAACGTCAAATGGCAACGATGAAAATCGACCCGGTGATACTCGAAGGCCGGCAGGTCCGGTTGGAGCCGCTTTCCGAGGCGCATTGCGCCGCGTTGTGCGAGATCGGGCTCGACCCGGATTTGTGGCAACTGATCCCGTATCGTGTCACTACGGCGGAAGAGATGCGCAGCTATATCCGGGCGGCGCTGGACGCGCAAGCGGCCGGAAGTGCGCTGCCGTTTGCAATCCTCGACCGAACCGCCGGGCGTGTCGCCGGCAGCACGCGGTTCCTCAACATTGACCGCGCGAACCGGCGGGTGGAGATCGGGTCCACGTGGATTGCCCCGGCGTGGCAGCGCACCGCGGTGAACACGGAAGCCAAGTACCTGATGCTTGGCCATGCCTTTGAGACGCTCGGATGCATTCGCGTTGAGCTGAAGACGGACGCGCTGAATCAGCGGTCGCGAACGGCGATCCTGCGGCTCGGCGCGCGCGAGGAAGGCACCCTCCGCAGCCACATGATCACCTGGAGCGGCCGCCTGCGCGATACCGTTTACTTCAGTATTCTTGAGGCGGAGTGGCCGGCAGTAAAGTCCCGACTTGAGGAGAAATTGACGCTGTGACGGCGGTCTATGACCGCCGGCATTTTCTTTTCAATGGATTCGGCGCTCATAGAGCGCCGCTACAGCAGGTCCGCGCTACCTCCCTATTCCCTGTGCCCTACTGTACGCGGCCGGGCGCGCTGCCGGCCGGCGGGACCGGGGAAGGCGCCATCAACCCGAGCCCCTGAAGTAGGAAAACCGTGCGTTGCGCCGCGCCCCGCCAGATGAGCTGGCACCCCTCTCCCTGGCAATTCTGCACGTAGACGTCGCCGCCCGAGTACTCCAGGCTGCAGTTCTTAAAGGTGCAGTTGATGAACACACCCTCGTCAAGCACCAGGTGCTGGTTTTCAAAGACTTTTCCTTCGTGGCGGTTCATAGGGGCGGCGCACTCCGGGCGCGTGGTCGGTCGCGGTGAACCCAAAGCGTATCATTGCCGGGCATGGCTTGCAACGGCCGGTGGACTGCGGTAGGGCCTCAGCGTTGCGTTGCTGCGGATTGCATAATGGTGAAGATGAATAGTCAGCTTGCCGGCGATGGATTGTCTTGAGGAGTGACAGTCGCCTGCACGTTTCTGAGGCTTCCAAATCTCTTTTCAAACTCCGCCATTCCTTCTAGGATCTTCCCGGCCATGAATCTAGCAAACTCCGGCGCTAGTAGCACACAGAGTTTTTGAGTTATCGTTACCCCTTTGCTGTCGCCCGTTGGGCCTGTCTCGCAAAGATAAAGCCTAATCTCAAATGGACCCATAGCCACCTGAGCGGAATTTATGTAGATAGTTGGAAGGGCCTGGGGGCTTACTGACGTTACCTTAAGCTGTCCTTCGGAATCCTCGGCTGTCGGGTTCGTGCTCGCATCCTCTGCCATCGAAATCGCCTCCATTTGCTGTCTTCAGGCTGCTCCCCTCAACGTGATCAGCTTCATGTCGAATTCCATACCTGCTGTTGCAGGGACGCGAACGTACTGTTCGTGAACATCGGCCGGGATGGTGTACCAATCTCCGGCCAGGCCACGATAAGCTTCGGCACTGAAAATGGCCGCCGCGCCCACTGACGCACACGGCGCCAAAACAGCTCCCGCGTTAGCGTTGACTACAAATCCGCATAGGCTATGTTCCGACAGAGACACATCCTCAGAGAAACTTTGCACCGCCAAAGCTTGAGGTGAAACGCTCTTAAACTCACCCAGGAAACGACCAAAAGACACAAACTTCACCAAAAGCGCCACATCAAATGCCGATGCCAAGTCAAGCAAGCTTTGAAGGCTCAGCTTGCCGTAGCTCGGGTCTTCGAGGCGCGACACAACATTCTGCGGCTTCCCGAGGCGATCCCCCAACTCTTTCTGCGTCCATCCTTTTTGCTGCCGGAGCGTTCTGATTTGGTAAGGTATACCCACCCTGATGTGCTCGCGCACGCAAGAGTCACGGTAGGCTTTTTCCTTTAGCCTATCCGCCTCCGTGGGCCTAGATGTCATATTTACAAGCTCGCTGTGGATCATTTTTTACCAAACCCTTCCGAAAAATTGCTGTCTGGCAAGTATTGGATGGTACAAACTTCCTGTCCTTCTCGACGGCAAAGGTCAGTATGGTAAACTCCATTTTATTCGGGCCGTAAAAGCCGACGGGCCGGTGCCGAACTTTCTCGACGGTGAACCTCAACTCTACGAGCCCAAAACATTCTTTGCCCAGTACTCCGACGTACGGTCGCACCCAGTTGCTCGGCGGCTGCTCCCTCAGGTACTTGACGTTCGTGTCGAAGGCGGCTCGTACGTTCGCCGCCTGAGCACCGTACCAGTCGTCGATGACATTTCTCCCGCCATCCGTCAGAAAAGACCTAAAAGTCCATTTCCATGAGCCACCCATAAGACTATTTCATTTTTGCGATGCCGTCAACCATTCTGCGGTCTTTAAAATCGCAAATTTGCGATGGAGTCCTGGGCGATTATCGTCACCGCGAACGAGGCGGGAGATCGTGGGCGCAATACGTACTTGGCTATTCAGCGTTTCTTACGTCCGCGTTTGGGCATACAGGGAGTCTTCGTGAACGCGCCGGACGCGCGCGTCCAGAAGCCGGTTGGGAACAGAATCGGAGCCGGGCAGCAGAACGGTCAGGTAGTTGCTGCTCATGGCGATGCGCTCCGCCCCTGCGGTGCCGTGGAGCGTCAGCACGCTGAGAACGCGCCCGACCTGCGACTCCAGGAACAGCCGCCGCTTGGCTAGGGCAATCGCGCGCAGCTCCGCGGCCCGCTCGTGCGCGATGCGCCCGTTCACCTGGTCCGTGCGCGCCGCGGCAGCAGTACCCGGGCGCGCGGAAAACGGGAACACGTGGAGATACGTGAACGGCAGCGACTCGATGAAGCGCGCGCTGGCGGCGTGATCCGCGGCGGTCTCGCCCGGGAAGCCTGTCATCACGTCGGCGCCGATGCCCGAGTGCGGGAGCGCTTCGCGGATAGCCATAATGCGCTCCTCATACTGCCGGGTCCAGTAGCGCCGGCTCATCTGGCGGAGAATCCGGTCGCTGCCGCTCTGCAGCGGAATGTGAAAATGCTCGGCGATTCGCGGGTTCGACGCCGCGATCTGAACCAGCGCCGGGCTGACGTCCATCGGCTCAATGGAGCTGATGCGCACGCGCGCGATCTGCGTGTCGGAGAGGATCCTTTCTAGCAGCCCAAGGAAAGCAATACGCGGCTGCAGGTCACGGCCGTAACTCCCCAGGTTTATCCCGGAAAGGACGATCTCCTTGTAGCCCTCCGATTCAAGCCGCCGCACCTCCGCGATCACGCGCTCGGGCGGAAGGCTGCGGCTGCGCCCGCGCACCGCCGGAATCACGCAGAAGGCGCACTGCGCGTTGCACCCGTCCTGCACCTTCAGCGTGGGCCGCGTGCGGTCATCCGAAAACGCCGGGAGAAAATGGAATTCTGCGCCAATCTCACCGGCCATGGTCTCAGGCTGCGATGCCGGCTCTCCGGCCCCGTCCGCGCAGCCGCCGGTGAGGCCCAGATCTCGCCTGAGGATCTCCGCCACCTCGTGCTTGTGCGAGTTGCCGACGACCCAGGCAACGCCGTCGAGCGCCGCAATTTCCGACGGCGCCCGCTGCGCGTAGCACCCGGTTACCAGCACCCGGCACTTCGGATTGCGCCGGTGGATCCGGCGGATCGCCTGTCGCACCTCAGCATCCGCCGTGGCAGTCACCGTGCACGTATTGAGCACCGCGATTTCGCTACACTCGGGGCTGGCAGCTTCGGTGAGTCCCGATTGCAGAAGTTGCAGCTTCAGCGCGGCGCCGTCGGCCTGGCTGGCGCGGCAGCCAAAGTTTAGAAGATGGAAAGCGGGCATCGCATCGATTGTAACGTGAGGGAAGCAGATACTCCACCATTCCGGCACCGGGTCGCGCGGACCTGCGCCTTTGAGGTC
>JBOGJW010000091.1:0-3891 GCA_050745245.1 Terriglobia bacterium
AAGCTGCGGGGACGCCTTAATGTAGGCTAGCATTATCGGCTAGTTACGTCAACCGGACGTGAACATGCCGGGCAGCGCCCCCGGACGGGGACCCTGCGAGATCTCGGCCCTGAAAGGGTCGCATCAAGCAACGCCGCCCACCAGCGCGGCCCTCGCGCTTGTTTTGGGAAGGGAGGAAGAGCCATGATTCACCGAAACAAAATCAAGAACGAGCTTAGCTCCGGTCAGCTCCTCTCATCGTGTATCTTGCTGCTAGCCTTCCTGATTTGCGCCGCAGCCGGCAGCGCGCAGAGCGTGAGCTCGCTCGTCCAGGGCGTTGTCCAGGACCCTAGCGGCGCGATAGTTCCGGGCGCGCATGTGACGCTGATCAATGTCGATACCGGAGTGGAGCGAACCACCGAGACTGACGCCGCTGGCCGATACGTCTTCCCCTCCGTGCTGCCCGGGACCTACTCCCTGGAAGTCTCTAAGGCGGGATTCCAGAATTTCGCGCTATCACACTTCAGAGTAGTGGTCGCGCAGCGGGCCACCGAGGATGCAGTGCTCAAGGTCGGCGCCACGTCTCAGACGGTGACTGTCAGCGCGCAGGGACTTGCGGCGCTCCTGCAGCCAGGTTCTAATGACCTGGGCAATTTAGTAGAGCCGAGCTCGGTGGAGCAGCTTCCGCTCAATGGGCGCAACTTTCTCCAACTGGGCCTCCTCTCAGGCGCCACGCAGAGCTCCGGGCCCGCGAAGGGCAACGCCGATTTCGTAGGCGGACAGGGCGGGCACCCCGGCCTCGCCATCAACATCGGCGGCAACGCGCAGGATTTCAGCATGTACCTCATCAATGGGATTGCGACTTCGGGCAGCCGCATCGGCCAGGCGGCCCTGAACCTCTCGATCGGCGATATCGATCAGTTCGAAGTTCACTATGGATTTTTTATGCCCGATCTCGGCCCTGACCCGGGCATCGTGAACGTGATTACGAAATCCGGCACGAACCATTTTCACGGGGAAGCGTTCGAGTTCCTGCGCAACAACGCCCTGGAGGCGCGGGACTTCTTCAGCCCGGCCCCTCCCGGACCGTTCCACCAGAATCAGTTTGGCGGAGACATCGGCGGGCCCATTCGGAAGGACAGGCTTTTCTTTTTTGCCAGCTACGAAGGGCTGCGCCAGGACCAATCGGCGTTCGCCGGAGGGTTCACCCCGACCGCAGCGATGTTCAATGGCGACTTCTCGGCGCTCCCGAACCCTATATACAATCCATCGAGCTTTGACCCGGCTACCGGAAAGCGGCAGGCGTTCGCCGGCAACATCATTCCCTCCAGCATGATTAACCCGGTGGCGAAAAAGATGCTCCAGTTCTATCTGCCCGGATCGAGCTATTCGGAGCAGCCCAACAATCTTTTTGAAAACCCGCGCAGCACCTACGACTACGACCAGTTCAGCGGGCGCATCGATGCCAGCCTGACGCCGCGCAACATGCTTTACGGGCAGTTCAGCAACGAGAACTCTCCGGTAATCAATGCGGGGCTGTTCCCGCTTTCAGGATCGTCCTTTCCGTTGAATACCCAACTGGCGATGGTACAGTGGACTGCAACAACCAGTCCCACGGTCGTCAACGACCTGCGCGCCGGCTGGACGCGCGATTCTATCTTCGACACCGGCGAAACGCAAAATGGCGTTCAGGGGCAGGTTGGGATCACCGGCACGGCGGATCCCAACGGACTTCCTGGAATTACGCTCACCGGGTTCAGCGGGTTTGGGCACTCCGGAGGCCTGCTGGGGAACGTGGATAACATCTACCAGGCGCAGGACTCGCTGAGCTGGTTGCGTGGCAACCACCAGATGGAGTTTGGCGCCATTGTCAACTATGCCCGCAGCATTCAGCAGAGCGCCGACGCCAACGCGCGCGGCACCATCAAGTTCACCGGCCAATACACCGCCCAGCTTACAACGAACGCTCAGCGCGCGCTGGTTCCGGCGGCCGGCACAGGAAGCTCATTCGCCGATTTCCTGCTGGGCATGCCCACCAACGGCCAGGTGGTCTCGATGCCACGGACGCATTATCGCTGGACCACGTTTGAGCCGTACGCGCAGGACTCGTGGAAAATCCGGCCCGGCCTCACCGCTAACCTGGGAATCGCCTGGTACGTGGCCACTCCGCCCGACCCGGTCGGCCCGGATACCAAATACCCTCACGCGCTCGACTTCAGTACCGGGCACGTACTCTACGCCGCCCTGGGGCAGATCAGCCCGGAGGTTTATTCGACCACTTACAGCAACCTTGCCCCGCGAGTGGGGCTCGCGTGGCAGCCAGGGTTTTCGAAAAATACGGTGATCCGTGCGGGCTGGGGAGTGTATTACGCCTCCCAGCGCTTCCTGGATCAGCAGTTCGAAATCGTGGCTCCGGGCGTTTCCATTTCGCAGTCGATTGCCAACCCGGAACCCACCGCCGCTTACCTCCTGGGCCAGAACGTCTTTCCGCCCATCTCACTCACGCCGATCACTCAGCAATTCGCCCAAAGCGTCACCGGAACACTGTTTGACTTATCAACCAAGAACCGTACTCCTTACATCGAGCAATGGAATCTCGATGCGGGGCACACCTTCGCCGGACGGTACCTTGTGGATGTGAGTTATTTCGGGAACGAGGGACACTTCATCAACATGCGCTGGAATGCGGACGACTGCTCCGTTCCCGGCTCGCTCGTGTGCAACCCCGCAGTGATCCCGTTCAAGCAGTATCCTTATGTGCTCTACTCAGCGGACGCGGCAAACTCCAATTACCAGGCGCTGGTAGCGAAGTTCCAGCGCCAGTTTTCCGGCGGATTGAGCTTTCTGGCGAACTATACGTGGTCTAAGGCGCTCACCAACAGCATGGAAGGTGGCTCCGCCAGCACGCTGAGCCAGATTGCGGCCTGCCGAAAATGCGACAAGGGATTGGCGGCGTACGACGTGCCGCAGGCGCTGGTGCTCAGCACCGTCTGGGAGCTGCCGGTTGGGCGCGGGCGCACGTTCTTGAGCAAGACGAATCCCGTTGTGAACGCCGCAATCGAGGGATGGGGATTGGATTTTATTACGACGTTCCAGAAAGGATTCCCGTTCGAGGTGACCGCGACCAATTTCTCCGGCGCCGTGTTCACGGACTTCCGCGCCAACCGCCTGTGTAACGGCCGGGCGGAGCTGCAAAACCAGAACCTGAGAACGAATGGGTTGCGCTGGATCGACGCGAGCTGCTTCTCACAACCGACGCCGGGCCTCTTTGGAACCTCCGGGTTCGATATCCTCACCGGGCCGGGCCTGAACAACTGGGATGTAGCCATCCATCGCGAGATACCGATTCACGAATCCGCGCGCCTCCAGTTTCGCGCCGAGTTCTTCAACGCCTGGAACCACGCGCAGTTCTCGAATCCGAACAACAACGTAGCCGACGTCAATTTCGGGCGGATCTCCGGAACGCAGGAGGCCGCCCGCGAGATTCAGTTCGCCCTAAAACTGTTGTGGTGACTTGCGCCGAAATTTAATATCGTAGACTTGCTCTTTGACAGGGAGCTGAAGAACTTTTAGCGGCGCCCTTATGCCGCCATGCGGCCATTGCGAATACTGGATCAATGGCCGTATAAAATCGCCGCTACATCTTTTGAACACTGAAGGTAAGGCCACGGATACAAAACAACTCCGCGCTGCAAGCGGCGCCGAGTTAAAAAAATGCTGCCGGGACGCGGCTAGGAGCAGGCGCCAGCGTCTTGGCACAGAGGTTTGAAATGAGACGAAATGATTTCGGATTAACGATTCTCGCCGCATTGCTGGTGGCGGCGCTCGTCTTCGCGCCATCGCTGACTCGCGGGCAGGCGTTGAGCGGGTCGATTGTGGGCACGGTAACGGATCAGAGCGGCGCGGCGGTGC
>JBOGJW010000092.1:0-10672 GCA_050745245.1 Terriglobia bacterium
AAACCAAGCTTACCGGCACTAACGAGCCGACGCCATTATGGAATCAGAGTTTCTGAACTGCGAAACAGTGCGCTACCCCAGCCGGATTGAAAGAATCACTGATCTCACGGCTACCATGACGATGGAGAAAATTTCTAATCTGAGATTTAAAATTCCAAAAGGTATAACAGCAGGTCCTTCGCTTCGCTCAGTATGGCAATTGCACACTGTCGATCGCAAATCAAAAATCATAAACGTCGCAAATCGAAGATCACAATAGTGTAGAATGCAAGGCGTGGCCGCGTGAAGCGCCGGCTCGCTTGTTCGCAGCGGCTGGGCCTGGAGGTATACGGACGGATTGAAGAAGCTCGGGATTCTCCTGCTTATCGCCGCTGGCTGCATCGCGTACTACCATTACTCCTACGCACCTGAAAAACGAAATGTACCCGCCGAGACGGCCTACGTTCTATCGGACCGCGTAGCTGCCTTCGATACTACGGCAATTATTCGCCGCGTGGTGGCCACTCTGCACAGCGGCCAGGCAGTACACGTGGCGGCGCGGATCGGCGAGTGGGCTAAGCTCTCGCTGCCCGGCGGCCAGACAGGCTGGGTGAAGCAAAGCGAGCTTATTGACGCGCAGACTTACGAGCGTGGCGTAAACCTGCTGGAGCAAGCCGAAAAGATACCGGTGCAGGCGGACGGCCACACTAACGCGCCCGCCAACCTTCACCTCGATCCCTCATTCGCCGCGCTGAAACTCACGGAGTTTCCGGAGGGGGCGCAAGTCGACGTTTACGACCGGCGCCTTGTGCCGCGCACATCGCCGGCGGGCTCCTCGAAGCCCCGCACCGACGTCTGGTACCTGGTTCGAAGCGGAAACCGCGCTGGGTGGATATTGGGCCGCTTTGTAGATCTCGATATTCCGTCCGGGCTGGCCAATTACGCCCAGGGCATCAACATGGTGGCTTGGCTGGTCCTCGACAGTGTGAACGACGGAGGGAGCGCGGTCCCGCAATACGTTGCGGCGGACCGCATCGGGACGCGTGAGCCGGACTTCAACCACATCCGCGTCTTCACGTGGTGGGTGAAACACCACAAGTACGTGACCGCTTTCGTCGAGAGCGGGCTACAGGGATACTTTCCGATCACCATCACGCGACTCGGTAAAGTGCCATACTTCCGATTACGGCTGGTGAATGATGACGGGCAGAAGATCCAGAAGGTGTACGGGCTTTTTGACACCATCGTGCGCCCGATCGGCGAAGTCGGCGGCTGGACGAGCGATGCGATGCCGGCGGCTTCTGCCAAGCGGCGGCTGTACCGCCGGCGCCGGTGAAGTCAAATGATTGTCCGTTCCGGCGAATCCGGGTTTTATCGCCTCTCTCGCGCCGCTCTGCGCCTGGCATTTGGGCTTTTCTTCCGGCGCATCCGAATTCTGCAGGCGGAGCCGCTCTCCGGTCCGGCCCTGCTGGTGATGAATCACCCTCCCACGCTGGCCGACGCGCTGGTGGTGATTGCGGCATTCGACCGGCCGATACACTGTCTCCTGGACCGCGACGAGCTGCGCGGGTGGCTGGCGCGTTGGTGCGCGCGCGCCGTGGGCATCATTCCTTGCGGCTTCCAGGACGAGGACTGGACTCCGGCGCTCGAAACCTGCTGCTCCATACTGAATCGTGGCGGACTGGTGCTGGTGTTTGCGCGTCAGCGTGCCGCGGGTCCCGAGGGAGGCTTTGCGCCGGAGGCGTGCGAAATTGCGCTCGAAATGGACGCGAGGATGCTCCGCGACATTCGCCTGCCCGTCCGCCCGGTGCACCTCTTTCTTCCCGCTCCTCCCTCTCGCCTCGAAGAAGTCTTGATCCACGTGGACGCTTCGCTGGCCACTCTCGATGGCAAGTGGGTGAGGGAAGGCGACGTTCAGCAGTGGCTCGGAAAATTGGACCGCGAGCTCGAGCAGGCCTGCCGTCGCAATCCGTTTCGCTTGCATCCGGAAGACGCTGACCGCTTCATCGACGGGCTGGAGGCGGTAATGCGAGAGGACTTCGCCGAGACTTGGTCGAAACGCGAGAACTGGAAACAAAAGGTGGAAGACTTCGAGCTGAGCCCGTTCCTGGTGCGGCTCGCGAATCAACTGAACTACAGCCATCCCGGCAGGCTGGTGGCGCTGAACGAGGCGCTGCAAGACTACACGGAGCGAAAACGGCAGAACGCGCTGCAAACATTTCAGGTGGAGGCGCAGGCTGCCTGGATCAAGAGCTGGGCGCGCAGAGCCGCCGCGTGGCTTGAAACTGTGGTGGGATTCCCCGTCGCCTGCTACGGATTAGTCAACCTCGTGCCCGCGTGGTTCGTGATGTGGATTGCGGGACTGCTCCGGAAGGGCCTGTGGCGGGCTACTCCCGGACAGTGGGCCGCGCGGGCATTGATCGCCCTCGCCTGCTATGCCGGAGAGATTACCATTGCCGCCCGTATGCTGCCCCGCGCCGAGGCGGGTTACTACGCGCCAAGCCTGATCTTCTCCGGAACGTACCTGCTGCGCTACCTGTGGCTGCTGGAGCACCGAAGCCTATTGCTGGCGCACGCGGCGGGAGCGGCCCGAACGCAGGCGCGGCTGCGGCGCGCTAGAAAAGCGCTGGTGACAGAATTAAAACGCGATCAGGATCGCTACGCGGCGCTGTGGAAGATCGCTCATTGAATGGAACGGCGAATCCCGCGCGGCTCCGGCCACTGGGCGCCCTCTCTTCCCAACGGACGGGGATGGAGCGCAGCGTTCGTATGGTAACGCTGCGGCTTTTCGCGGGCCGTGAGCACGCCGAGCGGATCCCCGCTCCGGAATTTTCAGGGCAGACACCCCGCCTGTAAAGAAGAACATACGCTTCGGTTTTCCCTCACCGCGCGGGGACCGCGAATTGCACGTGCTCTACAAGTGCAAGGAAATCGCGGAGCGCGCGAAGTTTGAACCCGAGCGGTTTCGTCTTCGAAAATTCGGCTCGACGTACGCCAGCGAATGCTCGGCTCCGTCTTTGACGTGCGCACGGCACAACACGGGATAGGTCTTGAGACGACGATGCGGTATCTCTCGCCGGCCAAGGCAGGCGTGGTAGGCGCCTGATATGGCGCAGTGATGCCCGGCACCATGACCAGTGACAAGTCACTAGCCAAACCGTCTCGCAAACTACCACTCCCCCGATCCGTCGATAAGCCGGCAAAGCGGTTGGCGCGCGGGCTTGGCGGTCGGAGGAGCCGGGCATCTAGGGCGAGGTCACTCCGCTCTACTCTGCTTTCGGGGCGCTTGGCGGCTCGTTTCTGCGGCAGAATCTCGCTCGGGTCTTCGATAGCCTGGGGCTCTCCTTTGAATGCCTTATTTATGCAGCAATCAATAGGACACTTGGAATCGAATGCGGGCGTTATACGCCCCGATGCAGGAAGCAAGTGGGAAGGACGGCACGATACAGACGTTTGATTGCTGCGACGCTTCGCTAAGTTGATTCGGCGCCCGTGTGGTTCGACCACGCTCGGAGTTCGTCTGGAGGGATTTCTACCACTGCCCCGTTACGCCACACGCAGATTGGCAGGCTCCGACGGGCGTGTTCGTTAATCATTTTGTCGACGGCGGCCTTCAGCGCCATTTCGGCTCGCTCTTCGATTGGCCGGTCCAGAATGTCTGCGGGTAGTTTTGTCATGGGATTTCCCGGCGGGCAACCAAAGTTCTGTAGGTCCCTGGGTTCGTTGTACGTAGAACCCCCTTGCTTTTCAAAAGCGATCACGACAGGCGTTATCGTCCCGCCAAGCGAGCTGTTATCCGGTATCGAGCGCCGAGACTTTTGGTCAATGCACCCGGCGCCCCGGCGGTCGGCCAGTTTGAGAAACGCCTCGGCCTCGCCAACCAATCTGGCGAACTCTTTTCTAAGATCGGCGATGCCTTGAGCCATAGCGGATTTCTCCTAAGCGGACGAATTACCGGGCCAACGCACGAGTTTTTTTGGCTTACCTTCCAGGATGCCAATGGTGATCCGAGTCCGCACAAGTCCCCACAGTGACCAACCGCGCATGGGTACGCCAAAGTTCTCTGCTCCGTGGGTCGAGAGCCACAAAATGCTGTGGGGAAATTTGTGGGGACCTCGCGATCATTTTCGACAAATTCGGCATCAACTCCACCGCCTGGGGACGGCTCTGAGCTTCCTGCTCCACCGCCTGATCCAGCTCCCGGATCGACGCTTCCAGACAAAGCCCTTCCGCAAATCCGGCGACAGAGCCGCAGATCAAGCGCGGACCGCTGCGACTTAATTTGGGCAACCCTGGGATAGACCCGCTGTTACGCTCGCGCCCGATTCCTTCAAAAGCGTCCGTATTTCCTGTAGGCGTCCACCGGATGAACGCCTTCCAGAATGGCCTTGCGCACCAAGTCCTCCGTGCTCACCACTTCTTCAGCGCGCTCCAGGACCTCCCGCACGATCTTGCGCGGAATCGCGAGAACACCGTCCTTGTCGCCCACAATGAAGTCGCCGCGCTCGATTCTCGTCTTTCCGATCATCACGGGCCGGCCATAGGAGGTGAGCTTCCATCGTCCGACAATGTCGGCCGGAGTGCGGTAGCGGCAGAACACTGGAAATCCCAGCTTCAGAATATAGTCGATGTCCCGCACCCCGCCGTCGATCACTGCGCCGCGCACGCCGCGGTATTTTCCCGTCTCGCAGCACAGCTCGCCGAGGTGCGCGCTCACGCTGTCATTGGGCTGCGAGACGATCACGTCATCGGCGGCAAGGTCCCCAAGCATCCGAAGCATTGGAATAAAAATGTCCTCGGGATCATCGCTCAGCGTAGGCTGCCCTTCCACGGTCATGGCTACGCCGGTGACGGCCGTATCCATCGTGAGGCCGTGGATCGCGTGCGGCAGCACGCAGTCGTGGTAGCCCATTTCGTCCAGCACGTCGGAAACGGCGCCCGTGTAAATCACCGAAAAGCGCCTGCAAAAGTCAGACGCGTCGATCTCCGGCAGCAGCTTCGTTTCTTGAACCATCTCATCTCCTAATTGCTGCGGGGGCAGTGCGCTCCATAATTTCTCCCAAACCTTTGAAGCCTGTCATTCTGAGCTTCAGCGAAGACTTGCTTCTTTCCGAATGCCGGCCGTGGCTCCTCCGCTTACGTTGAACTCGCGGCCACGCTGGGCTGCATCATTTCAATATCGAAACTCCTAACGAGCATCCAGAATACCAGCAGGCCATACGCTGTAATCATAGCCACTCGCATCCAATGCGTTGTTATCAGCAGATGATAGCGCTCGGGAAGGAGGCCCGTCTGAGGTGTCGCCAGGCCTGCCATCAAGGGCGCCCACCAGAGCGCCGTCGCGGCGTAAATAGCGACCTGCAACGCGAGTCCGGTCCAAACCATCCACCGCGAAACGCCCTCCGGCCGCAGCCAGATCATCGCGATCGAACCGAGGAATACAAGCCCTGCAGGCACGAAGTCCACGCCCCAAATACTGTGCCACCACGCCACGTGGTATGTAACAAATTCGCGTGAGCCGACCAGCGCCCACAGCGGATAACAGGAGATCTGCGTCAGCCAGATGCACCCGACGCAGTAAAAGCTCAGAACCGTCATCACCAGCACCAACCACTGGTTCTTTCGCATTAATCAACCCTCTCTCCGGTCTAAGGGTTCGCCGCGGCGGTATCCGGGCGGCTGGCTAGCCTATCCGGCTTGCGTGCCCGGATGAATGCGCTCATGATCGCGCCGTCCACCAGTCGAGCGACTGCATCCGCGTTGACCCCTTCGGCGGCCAGGAATTGCCGGGCGTCGGCAGCCGTGTAGACGCGAGTCGGCTCGATCTCGATGCGCTCGAACCCGGCTGCAGCGAGCTTCGCGCGGTACTGCGATTCTTCCAGAGCGCCGGCCACGCAGCCCGCCCACAATTCCATGCTTTGACGCAGCTCTGCGGGCATTTCGGCGCGGACCACGACGTCCGAAACGGCCAGCCGCCCAGCAGGCTTTAGTACGCGAAACGCTTCGCGGAGCGCCCGGTCCTTGTCTGCCGAGAGATTGATGACGCAGTTTGAGATGACCACGTCCACGGTTTGGTCCGGCAAGGGGATGTCTTCGATTTCCCCTTTCAGAAACTCGACATTCTCAACGCCGGCCTTCCGCTGATTCTCTCGCGCCAGGGCGAGCATCTCGTCGGTCATATCCAGTCCGTAGGCTTTGCCGTTTGAAGCGACGCGGCGGGCTGAGAGCAGCACATCAATGCCACCGCCCGAGCCCAGGTCGAGCGCTACCTCGCCGGGATTGAGCTGAGCCAGCGCGGTGGGATTGCCGCACCCGAGCGAGGCCAGCAGCGCCTCCCGCGGCACGCCCGTCGTTTGATCCGAATCGTAGAGGTTTGAGGTTATCGGATCGGAGCAGGAACTCGGCCCGGATGCCCCGCAACACGATGAGCCCGCTCCAGCGCTCACTCGCTGGGCTGCCTCTCCGTATTTTTGCTTCACCACTTCGCGGATCGTTTCAGCGCTCATGGCGCCTCCGTTCGATATGCCGTAGCGGCGGTTTCCTCACCGCCGGGGATTTTTCAAAAACGGCGATGGGGACATCGCCGCCACAGAAAAACTCCGCCCAGACGGCGTAGCGGCGATTTTATATCGCCATTAATCCAGTGTTCTCGACGGCAGCATGGCGGCGTAAAGCCGCCGCCACACGTCTTTCAGCAACCCATTAAGACCGGAACACCCGGAACAGTTTGGCAACCGGATCGTAGAACCGGTCCACCACGCGTTCCTTTAGCGGGATGATCGCATTGTCCGTGATGTGGATTTGCTCGGGGCAGACCTTGGTGCAGCACTTGGTGATGTTGCAGAACCCAATGCCCTGCGTCTCCCGAAGCTCCTTGCGGCGGTCCGCCGTATCGAGCGGATGCATTTCGAGCGCCGCCACGTGGACGTAGAAGCGCGGCCCAATGAACTGATCGTACAGATGATGGTTGCGGAGCACGTGGCAGACGTCCTGGCACAGGAAGCACTCGATGCACTTGCGGAACTCCTGCACGCGATCGACGTCGTGCTGATTCATGCGCCAGGTGCCATCGGGAGCGTCGGGCTTGCGCGGCTTAAAAGGCTGGATGGTGTTCTTAACGCGGAAGTTCCAGGAAACGTCCGTCACCAGGTCCTTGACGAGCGGGAAGGCCTTCATCGGCTCAATCGTGACGGGCTTCTCGATCGGCAACTGGCTGAGCCGCGTCATGCACATGAGCCGGGGCGAGCCGTTGATTTCCGCCGAGCACGAGCCGCACTTGCCGGCCTTGCAGTTCCAGCGCACGGCCAGGTCATTCGCCTGCTGCGCCTGGATGTCATGCACGGCGTCAAGCACCACCATGCCGGGCTGGATTTCAGTGGAGTAGTCGTGGAATTTTCCGCCCTGCGCATTGCCGCGCCATATTCTGAAGGTCGCAGTAGGCATTAATTCATCTCCTCGATGATCTGGCGGAGGTCCGGGCTCATCTCCGGCACCGGCTCGCGGCTCAGGCGCATCTCGCCGTCAGGGCCTTTGCGGATCGTTATATTCAGGTTAGCAAAAGAATCGTCCTTGGCGGGATAGTCCTCGCGAAAATGCGCCCCGCGGCTCTCCTTGCGCTCGATGGCGGCGCGGGCCACCGCCTCGGAGACGGTCAGCAGGTTCGGCAAATCCAGCGCCGTGTGCCAGCCGTTGTTGTACTCGCGGTTCCCCCCGACCGCCGCGCGGCCGGCGCGCTCGCGCAGCTCGGCGATGCGCTCGAGCGCCTGCTGCAGGTCCTCTTCGCGGCGGACGATGCCCACCAGCTTTTGCATGGTGCTTTGCAGATCGTGCTGCACCTGGAATGGACCCTCACCCGAGTCGCGGCTGAACGGCTCCAGCGCGCGCCGCGTCACCGCCTCCACCTCTTCCGAGGAAACAACCCCAGCCGGGTGCTCCTTGGCAAAGCACGCAGCGTTCTCGCCGGCGCGCTTGCCGAACACCAGAAGATCGGAAAGCGAATTGCCGCCCAGCCGGTTGGCGCCGTGCAGACCCGCCGCGCACTCGCCCGCGGCAAACAGGCCCGGCACGTCTGACATCTGCGTCTCTGCGTCCACCCGCACGCCGCCCATCACGTAGTGCGTGGTCGGCCCCACCTCCATCCGCTCGCGCGTAATATCGATATCCGCAAGCTGCTTGAACTGGTGATACATGCTGGGCAGCTTCTTCTTGATGTGCTCGGCGGCATTGGGCAGCTTTTCGCGAATCCAAGCGATATCCAGATACACGCCGCCGTGCGGGCTGCCGCGGCCTTCGCGGATCTCGCGCACAATGCAGCGGGCCACATGGTCGCGCGTGAGCAGCTCGGGAGGCCGCCGCGCGTTTTTATCGCCTTGCGTATAGCGCCAGCCTTCCTCTGGATTATCGGCGGTCTGGTTCTTGTACAAAGGCGGAATATCGTCAAAGAGAAAGCGGCGCCCGGCGCTGTTCAGCAGGATGCCGCCTTCGCCGCGCACGCCTTCCGTCACCAGAATGCCGCGTACGCTCGGCGGCCAAACCATTCCGGTGGGATGGAACTGCACGAACTCCATATCCTTGAGCGTGGCGCCGGAGGCGTAGGCAAGCGCGATCCCGTCGCCGGTGTACTCCCAACTGTTGCTCGTCACCTGATAAGCTCGGCCAATGCCTCCCGTAGCCAGCACGACGGCTCGCGCGCGAAACAGCTTGAATCGCCCGCGCTCGCGGTCGTAGCCGAGCGCGCCCGCCACCCGCTCGCCGTCCTTAAGCAGCGCCACCATGGTGCACTCCATGTGTACATCGATGCCCTGGTGGACGCCATGATCCTGAAGCGTCCGGATCATCTCCAGGCCCGTGCGATCGCCCACGTGAGCGAGGCGCGGATATTTGTGCCCGCCGAAATTGCGCTGCAGGATGCGGCCATCCTTCGTGCGGTCGAAGAGCGCGCCCCAGGCTTCGAGCTCGCGCACCCGCGCGGGAGCTTCCTGGGCGTGCAACTGCGCCATGCGAGCGTCATTGAGATACTGACCGCCGCGCATGGTGTCCGAAAAGTGGACCCTCCAGTTGTCGCGGTCGTCGACGTTCGCGAGCGCCGCGGCCACGCCGCCCTCCGCCATCACCGTGTGCGCCTTCCCCAGCAGGGACTTGGTAACGACGCCGGTCTTCGCCCCGGAGGCGGAGGCCTCGATGGCCGCGCGCAGGCCCGCGCCGCCGGCGCCGATCACGAGTACGTCGTGCTCGTGCGTTTCGTACTCCGGCATCAGAAAATCCTCCAGTCACGGATCAGTCCCATCGAGCACGCGCGAACGTAAAAATCCGTGAACGCCACCCAAACGAGACTGCACCACGCCCAGCGCATGTGATGCTCGTTGAGGCAGCTCACGCAGCTATACGCTTTCCTGCGCACGGGCGAGCGCGAGATGCGGTCGAGAATTCCGCCCACCAGGTGCCGCAGCGAGTGACATCCGAACGTGTAGAGGCTGAGAAGAACCACGTCGATCAGCAAGACGATGGAGCCGGCGCCGATGCCAAAATGACCATTGAAATCGAACCCGTTATAGGCGTCAAGCGCCAGGTCCGCGATGAAGAACAGCGCGATGTACAGAAAAAAGCGGTGAATGTTCTGCAGGATCAGCGGCAGCTTGCGCTCGCCCCAGTAAGTGTGGCGCGGCTCACCGACCGTGCACGACGGAGGGTCAGCCCAGAACGCCTTGTAATAGGCCCCGCGGTAGTAATAGCACGTCAGCCGGAATCCGCCAGGGAATGGAAGGACAAAAAACGCGGGCGAGAAGATCAGCCAGCTCGGATACCAGCCCGGCTTCCCGCCAATCCAGGCGGTGAGCGGATTGCCCCAAAGTTCGGGCGAATACAGCGGAGAGAGGTAAGGCCCAAAGCGGTAATGGATACCTTGCAGCGCCGCCCAAGTGGCATACGCGACAAAGCAGGAAAGAGCAATGAAGACCACCAGCGGCCCCACCCACCAGCGGTCGGACCGTGATGTACTCCCCCACCCCGCTTTCGTCAGGGGAACGTCAACTGTTTCGGGCATTCACAGACCTCCGTATCTTCGGCAGCGCACGCCGCCAGCGTCGCAATTGCGGACCTTCAATTATAAGGTAAAAGGCAGAGATGAAACGCTTCCTAAAGCGGGCTCCGTGTAGGAGCGCGATTTTCAGGGGTTGTGGGGGGCGTAGCGTGGACCTGTGTCTTCAGGTCCGCGGTCTTTTCACAAGCAGAAGCCGCAGACCTCAAGGGCCGAGGTCTGCGTTGCGATATCGTAATTCTTGTTTTTTTAGCAGGCGTGTCCCATTAAAACTCGGACAGATTCAGTTGGATACAGGGATCGACGTCTACGGTTGGTTCGGCGAAGTTGCCAAAACCCTCTAGAATCGGGGTTTTTTCGAAAATCGTGATACTCAGAATTTGCAGAATTTTGTAGAGGCTCATGTCGAGCCGGGGGCGTTTCTTGACGATGGCGGCCAGAACGTAAACAGAGAGCGCAATCCACACCGGAGTCTTCACTGCGTTCTCCGAAGTGCCGTAAAAAGCTTTGATGCGCAAGTGCTGTTTGATCCATCGGAAGAACAGTTCGACGTCCCAGCGCTGGCGATAGAGTTGGGTGACGGTCAGGGCAGGCAGTCCGAAATTGTTGCTCAAGAAGACCAGTCGCCGCCCCTTCTCGGGGTCGCGATACGCAATG
>JBOGJW010000093.1:0-14415 GCA_050745245.1 Terriglobia bacterium
GGGCCTGCGAAAGTTGATGGGCCGTGTCCCCATTTTCGGAATATGCCTGTGGCACCAGATTATCGGGCTGGCGCTGGGCGGAAAAACATACAAGCTGCCCTTCGGGCACCACGGCGGTAACCATCCGGTGCTGAACCTCGAAAGCGGGCGGGTGGAGATCACGGCGCACAACCACGGCTTCGCCGTCGACCCGGATTCGTTGAAATCGGCCGACGTGATGTTTACCCATCGGAACCTGAACGATCACACGCTCGAAGGTCTGCGCCATAAATCTCTGCCCCTTTTCAGCGTGCAATACCATCCTGAGGCGTCCCCGGGACCCCACGACTCGGAATACCTTTTCGAGAATTTCGTGAGCATGATGGAACGCTGGAAGAGCTAGCGTGGTGTCCACGAATTGGATAGCCAACCTGTTTCAATGAGTGGCGCACACATCGCGCAGCTTGCGATGTGTGCGACGCGTGGAAACGCCACACATGGCGACGAGCGGCCATGTATACGCCTCCCAGAGGCGGGGGCAGAATTGAAGCGCTTGGTTGCGAACGCGCCGCGAGTGTGGCAGATTTTTAGCTTCACGCCATGACCAGCCCGGCTCCAGGCTCGCAAGCTGCTCGTCCCCGTCCACCTTCTTTCGGACAAAACCTGAAACGCGCCGCCATCGGCGCCGGCTTTGCCGTCATTCTCACGATCCCGCGCTTGCGGCGGCTGCGCAGGAACGTCGTAGCCTGGACGACGATGCGCGTGGTCGCGGCCGTGCTGGGCGCATGGTTCCTGGTGGAGTTCGCGCGGGGGGGCGCGGGCGCGGGGCACCTCGCGGCCGGCGTAATACTGGCGGCATTTGCGGCGCTCTTCGGCGCGCGTCCAGAAAAAAAGACGCTGGACACGTTATCGCGCCAGTTGAACGCGCTGGTGATGCTCAACGGAGGGTTGCTCGAGCAGATCGGCGGGAGAAAAGCCGGGCTGCGCGTTAACCTTTTCGTGCTGGCGGACCGCGTTCTGGCGCTCACCGCGGATGAGCAGCGGCTCGCTGATATACCGCTGGCCGCCATGCGCTCAGCGTCCGCTCATCCGGCCGCTTCGACGGAAAAGCGAAATCGGACACAGGATTGGGAGCTCGATTTGTGTTGGGACGGGACCGGGCCGCAGGCCGCCAGCTTTCGATACCAGGGCGCCTTCGCCGAGCACCTGGCGCGCGTCGCGGAAAGAACGCTAACCAGCATCTGGAAAAAAGAGCTGCCCGTATTACCGTCGAACTAATCCACGAGTCCGGCCTGATACCATGACCGCCGCACGCGCTCTCCCCATCATCGACGCGCACATTCACTTGTTTGACCCGCGCCGCCCGCAGGGCGTCCCCTGGCCGCCGAAGAGCGATTCGGCGCTTTACAAGGCGGCTCTCCCCGCGCGCTATCGCCGGATTACGAACGGGCTCGGCGTTGCCGGCGCAATCGCCGTGGAGTGCAGTCCGTGGCTCGCGGATAACGACTGGGTGCTGGAAATCGCGGCGAAGAGCCCGATCATTGTGGGCATGGTGGGAGATCTCGACCCGGGCGAACCGCAGTTCGGAAAGCGCCTTGAGCGGCTGAGCCGCAACCCACTATTCCGGGGTATTCGGTACGGCAATCTGTGGGGCCGCAGTCTTGCTCGCGAGCTTTCAAAGCCGAAGTTTATCTCGGGCCTCAAAGCTCTTGCCGATGCGGGCCTCGAATTAGACACGGCGAACCCGGATGCTACGCTGGTTGCCGCCGTGGTGCGCCTCACCGATCGCGTTCCCGAACTGCGAGTTGTCGTCGATCACCTGCCGCAGTTTGAGCCGGAGCCGCGCGCGCGCAAGGCTGTCCACGCGAATCTGCGGGAGCTCGGAAAACGGCCGAAGGTGTTTGTGAAGATCTCGGAGGTGCTCCGCCGGGTTGATAGCAGGACGCCGTACGATCTGGATTTTTACCGGCCCATACTCGATGAGCTTTACGGAATTTTCGGCGAGGACCACGTGATCTATGGCAGCGACTGGCCCAACAGCGATCACTGGGGAACGTACTCGCAGGCGCTCAGCGTCGTCCGCGAATATTTCGCAGGCAAGGGAAGCGGGGCCGCCGAGAAGTTCTTCTGGACGAACTCCGCCGTGGCATACCGATGGCGCCGGCGCGATAACGCCCAGCCGGATCCACATGCGGGCTGAGCAGCAAAAACACCTACAGCATCGCCGGGCTTACCGGATCGAATCGCCCGCCAGCCCCCAGAAATCCTTCACGTAATACGATGAGATTACATTCCCGAAAAGGTAGCAAATCGCTTTGCATTCGGGAATATCGCCGTACAGCTTGCGGCCGCGGGCAAAGACCTTCTCGAAGGAGCCGTCGCGCAACAGATTGCCCGCGACCTTACGGAGCGGCTCGCAGGGATAGAAGACATCGCCGTTGGGATAGACGCGCGGAAACATGGTGGGGAAACACTGAAAATCGCCAAACTCCAGCAGCGTGCGCAACAGCTTGGCGGTGCCGTTGATCGGCTGCGCGCCGGCCTTGCGGCGCTGAACAATCTTTTCCACTAGCGCGCGATATTGCGGGTTCTGGCGCAGGCGGAGGTTCGGCATCTTTTCGTGCAGCGCTGTCTGAGTGGAAAAGACGAAGCCCTGCGCCTGGCAGTAATCAAGGATTCGCTCGATTTCCGCGATGTTCCACTCCTCGATTACCGTGCTGATGGTAATGGCGCCGGGCCGCGGCATTCGCGAGCGGGCGAGCTCCAGGTTTTCAAGCACCCGCGGGACCACGCCTGACTTGGACATGGGAGCGGAGGGCTCCGGTGAGAGCGAATCCAGGCTAACGATCAGCCCGTCCAGAAGATCGAACAGGCGCTGCCGCTTGTGGAGCAGAGTCCCGTTGGTGACGAGGAGGACGGAGCGGAACCGAATCTCCTGCTTGGCCGCCGCCACCAGCTCCTGAACGTCATTCCGCAGCAGCGGCTCGCCCCCGGTGAACAGGATGGAATCGGCGCCCCGGCGGATGATGCGGAGCAGCTTAATGGTTTCGCTGGTTGGCAGCTCGTCGCTGAAGACATCCGGCTCTTTTTGCGTGCAGTAGGTGCAATCGAGGTTGCATTTATGCGTGGTGTAGAAGACCGCGGCGTACGGCGCTACCACGTTGGTCCGTAGAATTTGGCGGCGATAGAGGTTCTGAAAGTAGTGCCGGAAATTCTTCCAGACGAAAGGGTACTGCCGCAGCAGGTGGCGAAGAAGCTGAAGCCCGGAAGCGGATGTCGCGTCCATCACAACCCCCTTACCCGATTCGACGGCGCTGAAAAGAGCTGGTCATGGCGATGAGATAAGCCGCGGCCAGTGTTTCCCTGACCGTGGGCTTTTTCCACTTATCAAGAAATCGACTGTCAACCAAAACGGGCCGACCGTCCTGCCATCTAATGCCCGTCCGCCCGGAGGATCTGCGCGGTGACGCCGCCCAGAATGCGCCCTTTGCCCTCTGAGCCTCGGTCCACCTTCGTAGAGTACTCGATCTTTCTGATCAGAATGCGATGGCCCTGGAACTCGCAATCGTCCGGAAGAAGCAGGTGCTCGCTGCGGTAAATCTCTTCGAAGCGAATCTGCCCGGCTTCGAGATCAATCTGAGGACCTGCAACGCGCGCGACGAGGACGCCGTTTTGGTAGATCGCATCATTTTCCAGTTCGGCGGGAGCGGGCGATGCGGCTGACGATAACGGCGTGGCTTCTGCCGGGTGCGCTTCCGCCTGAACAGGCTTAGTATCCCGCTTCAGCAAACGCATAGGCTCAATCTCCGGGCTGTTAATCTTCCATTCCTTCTCCGGCCCGGACGCAGCACGGGGAATCCGAACTCTTCCTTGATCTTGCCACAGGCTACCCCAGCTATCCCAGGGCGCCGCACAAGCCAGCTTAGTCGCTCACTTTCAGGACGGCGAGGAAAGCCTCCTGTGGGATGTCCACGCGCCCCACGCGCTTCATGCGGCGCTTTCCCTCTTTCTGCTTCTCCAGCAGCTTGCGCTTGCGCGTGACGTCGCCGCCGTAGCACTTCGCCAGCACGTTTTTCCGAATGGGCGGCACGGTCTCGCGCGCGATGATCTTCGCGCCGATGCTTGCCTGAATGGCCACTTCGAAGAGCTGCCTCGGAATCAGCTTGCGCATCTTCTCGCATAAATTTCTGCCGCGGCTGTAAGCGTCGTCGCGATGGCAGATGAAGGAGAGCGCGTCCACCGGCTCCCCGGCCACCAGCAAGTCTACCTTCGCCAGGTCCGATTCCCAGAACCCGGATACATGATAATCCAGCGAAGCATACCCCCGCGAGACCGTTTTCAGGCGGTCGTAAAAATCCATGACGATCTCGTTGAGGGGAAGCTCGTACGTCAGCAGGACGCGCTTGCCGGAGACGTATTCGAACCCCTTTTGCACGCCTCGTTTTTCTTCGAGAAGCTGCAGGATGCCTCCGAGGAATTCGTCCTGTGTAAAAATCAGCGCCGTGATCACCGGCTCCTCGACGCGCGCGATGTCTCCCGGCGACGGGAACTTGCTCGGAGTGTCAACGTCCAGTATCTCGCCAGCCTTGGTGGTAATCCGATAGCGCACGCTGGGAGCGGTGGTGATGAGGTTCAGGTTGAACTCGCGCTCCAGGCGCTCCTGCACAATCTCCATGTGCAGCAGGCCGAGAAAGCCGCATCGGAAGCCGAAGCCCAGCGCGGCGGAATTCTCCGGCTCATAGAAAAACGAGGAGTCGTTGAGCCGAAGCTTTTCCATCGCGTCGCGGAGGCCCTCGTATTCGGTGGCCTCGACCGGATAAAGCCCGGCGAACACCATCGGCTTAATCTCCTGAAAACCCGGCAGGGGAGCGTCCGCCGGGCGGTCGCGAGAAGTGATGGTGTCGCCGATGCGCGTGTCCGCCACTCGCTTTATGTTCGCCACAACAAAGCCCGCCTCGCCCGCATCCAGCCGCTCCACGTGAACGGGTTTTGGAGTGAGCACGCCGAGGTCATCCACCGTGTAGACCTGGCCGTTCGACCAGAGCCGGATCGCGGCGCCCACCGTCAGCGCGCCATCGGCTACCCGGGTAAGGACGATCACGCCGCGGTAAGCGTCGTACCAGGAGTCGAAGATCAGCGCGCGGAGCGGCGCTTCGGGGTTTCCCCTCGGCGGCGGAACCCGCTGCACCACAGCCTCCAGCACCTCGGGCACGCCGGTGCCCTGCTTGGCGCTGATCAGGAGCGCCTCGCTGGCATCGAGGGCGAGCGCGTTTTCGATCTGCTCGCGCGTCATCTGGACGTCGGCTCCTGGCAAGTCAATCTTGTTGATCACCGGAATCACCGCCAGCTTGTTGTGCAAGGCGAGCTGCGCCGTCGCCAGCGTCTGCGCCTCCACGCCCTGCGAGGCGTCTACCACCAGCAGCGCTCCCTCGCACGCCGAGAGGCTGCGCGAAACTTCGTAGGAAAAGTCCACGTGACCTGGCGTGTCGATGAGGTTAAGCTGGTAAACGTTTCCATCCCGCGCGGTATAATTCAGCCGCACGGCGTGCGCCTTGATGGTGATTCCGCGCTCGCGCTCGAGGTCCATCGAATCGAGCACCTGGTCCGCCATCTCGCGCTTCGAGAGCGCGCCTGTGAGCTCGAGCAGGCGGTCTGCCAGCGTGGACTTGCCGTGGTCAATGTGCGCGATAATGCAAAAGTTCCGGATAAACCGGGGATCGGCCATATACAGGTATTTGACCATACATTGAGGAAGCCGGGAAAGGTCACCGGGCTGAACGCGCGTTTCACCGCAACCGCCGTGCCCGCGTGCGCGCAAGGGAAGGATACGTGATGAAATACGAAACGCTGCTCTTCGCACAGCGAGACGGCATCGCCTACATCTCCCTCAACCGGCCCGACAGGCTGAACGTCCTCAGTCGCGCCGTGCTCGCTGAGCTTCGAGAGTGCTTCGAATTGATACGCGGTGATGACGAAGTGCGCGTGGTGATCCTGAGCGGCGAGGGCGAGCGCGCATTCGCGGCCGGCGCGGACATCCGGGAACTCTCCGCGCTCGACGCGGCCCGAGGCCGGGAGGCGGCCCGGCGCGGCCAGGAGACATTCGACCTGGTCGAAAATCTCGGCAAGCCGGTGATTGCGGCGATTCGCGGATATGCGCTGGGCGGCGGGTGCGAGCTGGCGATGGCTTGCACGCTGCGGGTCGCCGGAGAGAGCGCGCGCCTCGGCCAGCCCGAGGTGAAGATCGGCCTCATTCCCGGTTACGGCGGCAGCCAGCGCCTTCCGCGCCTTGTAGGAAAGGGAAGAGCGCTGGAAATGATCCTTACCGGCGAGCCTGTTACAGCGCAGGAAGCCCATCGCATCGGCTTAGTGGATCGCGTGGTCCCCGACGCGCAGATCATGCAGGCCGCCGAGTCTCTGGCGCGCAAGATCATTGCGAATGCGCCGCTGGCGGTCTCTTTGGCGCTTGGAGCCGTGAACCTCGGGATGACGCTCGGCAGGAGCGAAGGAATGTTCCTCGAAGCCGCGCTGTTTGGCGCCTGCTGCGCAACCGCAGATATGACGGAAGGCACGCGCGCGTTCCTCGAAAAGCGCCCGCCCAAATTTTCAGGGAAGTAGAATGCCATCGAGACACAGAGGCCGTGAAGTCGCGCTGCAGATGCTCTTCCAGTGGGATGTAGGGCGCCATCAGCCGTCGGAGGTCCTGGAGACGTTCCTGAGCTTGCGAAGGCTCGATGCGGAGACGGAAGCGTTTGCCCGCGCGCTCTTCCAGGGCACAGTCGAGCACGCGGAAGCGCTCGATTCCCTCGTGCGCGCCCATTCCGAGCACTGGCGCCTGGAGCGCATGGCCGCCGTTGATCGCAACATTATCCGCCTGGCGCTCTTCGAGCTTTTCCACGTTCCGGAGAATCCCCCGGCCGTCGTGGTCAATGAGGCGGTTGAGCTGGCCCGGCGGTTCTCAACCGCGGACTCCGTAGAGTTCGTGAATGGCGTTCTCGAAGGCGTGCGCAAGAAACAGGGGACAGGGAAGAGGGAACAGGGAACAGGAAGTACGGCGTAGCACGGGCCTGCATTTCTCAGGTCCTCAGGTTTCCCGGTCATTGAGCGTAAGCGCGCGTAGAGGCGGCTTTATGCCGCCATTCTGCGTGGCGGGTTAAACCCGCCGCTACATCCGCGCACGAAACTGAGGCAATGCCAAAGAAAATGCTTGACAATGAAGCGCAAGGGTACTACATATAGTGGCAGCGCTGCGCCTCGACCCAATTTGTGGCGCACCGCCTGAGTCTCAGAACATGCAGAGGAGGTAACTTCGCTGATGCCTGCAAAGAAAAAAGCTAAAAAGAAGAGATAACTTCTGCCCCAATTCTCCTTTCCCAAAGGGCCCGCCTCCGGAGCGGGCCCTTTTTTTATCTACCAGCATGGAAAGGCGGCAGAGGGCGAACGTGCCCGATGCGCCCGATCCACTTTGCCGGAGCGCGACCGAGCCGCCGATTATAGCGATCCACTTCCTCGCCGTAGAGCTCGCGGCGTTCCACGATGCGCTCTTCGATCTCGCTCAGGTGCGACTGAAGCTGTGCGAACGCGGCATTGCTTTTGAGGTCCGGGGATTTCTCGGCCTCGGCGTAAAGCGCGCGAAGGGCATCGGTGATCAGCAGGTCCGCCGCGGTTTTTTCGTTGAGACTCGATGCCTTCTGATAGTTCTTGCGCGCCTCGGAGACCTGTCGCAGCGCTCCCTGATTGTCTCCCAGATAGCTTCGGCAGGTCTGAATGAGGCGCGGCATCTGATCGTAGCGCTCCTTCAAGAGCGCCTCGACGGCCGCGCGGTCGCGCTCCAACTCACTCCTCAGCCGCTTCAGCCTCCTCGCCGCCCGCAACACTAATACGGCAATTACCACCAGAACGACAACAATTACGATAATCGCGATAATGATTTCCATGACCCGCCGGATTCCTATTCGTCAAAACGCGCGGAAGGGCTCGGCGACTTCGGGTGATAAATCCACACGTCAGTGCCGCTGCCGAAATAAATCGAGCCGCCGGCGCCGATCGTAAGTCCGCTGGTCGCCTTCCCGGCGGTTTCCGGGAAAAACGTTACGCGGCGCGCGGATGGCGAGATGTGCGCCAGCTCGCGCCCCAGGATTCCCCAGAGCGTGCCGTCCCGCGCGGCCTGGAGACTCTCAAGCGGCACCGGGCGCGGCTTCGCGAACGTGTAGATGGATGCGAGGGTTCTTGTAGCGCGATTGTAGTCCATCAATTGCGCGCCGGTCACAAAATAAGCATGACCTTTTGCGGCGGCGATGGCGCCAAACCCGTGCCCCCCAGGAAAAGCGCGATCGAAAACGATCCGCTGAGCGCCGGGATCCCACACGAAAAAGTGTGCGCGCCGGGCTGTGGGCCTGCTTCCGCCGCCGCCGCCCGGGTCCGCGCCGCAATAGACGAAGCGGTCATCAGCGGCGACGGCGCTGATCTCCTCGTTGGGAACAACGTTCCGGTGGACTTGCAGCTTTCCGGTTGCCGGGTCGTAAGCGGAAAGCGCGCCTCCGAGCAGCCCGTAATCCGGCTGGGTTCCGATATAAAGTTTGCCGCCAGGGCCGGCATGAAGTCCGCCCAACGGCCGGTACTGCTGCTGGGGGATGCGTAGAAGCGTGCGCGGGTTCGAGCCCGCGCTGTCGCCCTGGTCCCATGGCCGCGCCGGATCGAACACCGCAAGTGTCGCTTCAACGTAAGAGATGGTATAAATCTTCCCCCGGTATGGAATTCCGTAATAAATTTCTCCGCCCTGGTCAATCACCTGGTCATACGATCTGAGCGCGTGTGTCGCGGGATTGTAGGAGAACATGGTCTGGCCGAGTCCCGGTCCGCCATAGATCAGGCCACCCGGCGCGGAGCGCAGCCAGAGCACTTCCTGCCCCAGCCCATCCACCGGAATCCGGCGGCGCTCGGTTCGCCGGTTCTTCACGTTGACGTAAACGTAGGATTGAACCCGCAGCCCCAGCAGGTTGCCGTCACGCGCCACGTACCAGCGCCCATCAGCCACGCGGCCCGGGATGGCGCAGTAGGTGTGCTTCGCGCCGGTCCTCAAGTCCATCACCTCGACCGGCCCACTGTCTTCCTGATACAGGAGACGGCCGCCGTCGAGGAGATTGAACCCGGAGGCCTGGCGAAGCGGGAAAACGTGGAGCAGCTTCAAAGTGCGCGCGTCGTAGACGAGCACCGCGCTGGCGCCGGGCTGAGCTATGAGATTTTTGCCCACCAGCGGCCGCGTAGAAACTCCTGAGTTCTGATATTGCGGCGGCTCGATTTCGCTGAACCGCCCGGTTTTGGGATTGTAGGCCACGATGCGGCTATGCCGCGTTCCCACGCCGCACAGCACAATGCCGTCAGGCGTGACCGCGACATTGCGAAGATAATTTTCATCCGCGGCGCGGCCGAGGTCGGTGACCGTTCGCGTGCGCGGATCATAGCAGACGAGGTGGCACCCGGGGTAGGTGCCGTAGTAGATGTCTCCATTCGGAGCTTGAGCCAGATCGCAGACGATAAATTCCTGCTTGCGAAATGCTGCGGGAGCTTGCGGAAGAGGAAGCCACTTTTCGGTGCGAGGATCGAAGCAGAGAAGCTCGCCGCCGTTGTAGGAGCCGAGGTAAAGATTGCCATCCCGCCCTTGAATGATGCCCCACGAACCGATGCCCACGGGAAGCGTCCACGCCGTAGCGCGGTCGCGCCGGTAATCGAGGCGGATGAGTTGGCCGAGCCCGGCAGAATTGAAGGAGGTGATGTAGAAGACGTCCGTCTTCAGCTTCGGGTCGTAAACGTCGAGAGCGTTAAATGTCCAAAGGTTTGTCGCTACCGGCCCGATTTTGAGAAACCCATCTGCCACCGGCTGCGGATTCAGCCTTGACACGCGCACGGCGCTGCTGGCCGCGGATGAAGGGGCGGCCGAGACGCAGATCAGAACCAGCAAGGCGGCCAACGGCCGCCCGAACCATCCAGAGGCGGGCTGCACGAGGATTTTCCGGTTTGACAAATGAGCCCGCATGGGATTATACATAATCCAACTACTGTAGCTTTCCCTGGGACTTTTAGGAACCCCTGACGGAGGAATTATGCGCAAAGCGGCAGTCCTCGTCCTCATGATCAGCGCTCTGCTGATGATCCCGGCGGCGGGCATCAGCCAGATCATCACCAGCACTATCGTTGTGACCGTGGTCGACACCTCCGGCGCGGCGGTGCCCGGCGCAGCGGTCACGGCGACGAATGAAGGCACGGGTATTTCGGCGCGCTCAACGACCGATTCTGCGGGTACCTACTCGATCCCGAACCTTCAGTTTGGGATCTACGACGTCACCGCCAGCAAAAAAGGATTCGAGACCTCGCGCACCGTGGGCGTTCGGCTGCTCGCGGCGCAATCGGTGCGCGTGGACGTGACGCTTCGGCTTGGCGCCACCCACCAGGTGGTGACGGTCTCGGGCGCGGCCCCGCTCGTGCATACGGAATCGTCCACGATCGGGGGCTCAATCAGCCCGCGCCAGATGGCCGATCTCCCCTTCAACCTTCAGGACATCGATAGCCTGCTGAATCTGGTTCCCGGCGCGCAAATGGCCTGGGGCGCGTCGAGCCCGCAGACGGGCGGAGGCACCCACTGGGGCTCCTTCAATTTCACGATTAATGGCGTGCAAGCGAACGACCCCGGCAACGGCGCGGCCGCATATTCCTTCGGCTTGGGCACGGTGAGCCTGCCCGCAATCGATTCCTTCCAGGAGTTCAAGGTAGATGCGGTGAACACCAACGCCGAGTACAAGCAGCTCGGCACCGTCACCATGGTAACCAAGGCCGGCACCAACCAGTTCCACGGCGAAGCCTACGAATACAACCAGAACGAATCCCTGAACGCCAACACTTTCCTGAACAACGCGCGCGGCATACCGAGGTCGCCCACCGTGCTGAACCAGTTCGGCGTGAATATCGGAGGACCAATCTGGCACAACAAGGCCTTCTTCTTTTTCGATTACTCTGGCCTGCGGAACCGTTTGTACCATCAGGACGAGCTGGACTTCCCGTCCAGCGCCATGCGCCAAGGCAACTTCTCCGCCCTTTGTTCGACGTTCACCAATGGCGTCTGCACCGATCCCAAGGGAACTCAGTTGTACAACCCGTTTACGGGCCAGCCGTTTCCCGGCAACCAGATTCCCTCCAGCATGATCACCAGCCAGGCCACGGCGCTGATGAAGTTCCTGCCGGCCACCAGCACCGCCAGCTCGTCGGGGCTGCCGTTTGGCTCGCCGAATTATTTCGGGCTGGTTTCGACAGCCCAGGACGTCAACGCCGCCGACGCGCGCGTTGACTACCAGATTTCAGACCGCGACAGCTTGTACGGAATTTACAGCAGGAACGTGGGCTCGCCCTGGCAGTGGGCGCTCGGTACGCCGCCGACATACGGCAACGGATCGAACTACGGTTATAAGACGTTCAGCTACACGCTCGCGGAAACGCACACGTTCAACCCTTCCACGGTGAACGAGCTTCGGGTGGCCTACTTCGATCATCCGGGGATCCGCACCGGCCAGAATCTCAATTTTGACCCGCGCTCGCTGTTTCCCCAACTGACGTCGAGCCCGAATCGGGGCCTGCCCACGATGAGCATTCTGGGTTACAGCGGCATGTTCACTGACATTGGGACGGGCTACTACGGACATGAGCCCGACGTCGAGTTTACCGATAACCTGACGTGGGTGCGCGGGCGGCATACTCTGAAGTTCGGCGTGGACGAGACCGGCTACAAGAACTACAGCCCCAACCCGAACGCGCCCCTCGGAACGTTTACTTTTAACGGCCAATGGACGGGCAACAAGGGCTGGCCGGGACAGCCGCAATCGCAGGGTAACGGCTTCGCGGATTTTCTCCTCGGAACCGTCAACCAATCCACCACTGGGACGGCCGGGACGTTCGAGGGGGTTTACACGAGCCGCGAATGGGACGCCTACGCTCAGGATAGCTGGCAGGCTAGCCCGCGCCTGACGCTCTACTACGGGGTGCGCTACACCTACCAGCAGCCCTGGAAGTGGCAGGATGGCTACTCGACGTACTTCGATTTCGCGACCAATAAGCTGGCGCTTCCGGAAGCCTCGAATACACCCACGCTGCCGCCCTTTGGCGCCTCGGCGGCTCTTTTCAACGCCTATCCGTTCACTACGACTCAGGCCCTCGGCTTGCCCCTCTTCTACATGGTTCCGGATAAAAACAACTGGGGCCCGCGATTTGGCTTTGCGCTTCGTCCCTTTGGCGGAACGCGGACCGTGGTTCGCGGCGGCTACGGCGTCTACTACAACTTTGTCCCCACTTTCGTCGGCGCGCGCGACGATGTTCTGAATCCGCCTTGGATGGGCGGGCTCGGCGGATACTCGGGGCTCAATTACACCACCGAGCTTCCCGGCAAGCCGGCCGCGCCGTACCTGCCGGACATTACTTTTGCTGATCCTTTTCCCGCCGCGCTCCAGAAAGCAAGCGGGGCCGCGCCGCACCCGACGATCTTCTCAATGCAGCGCGATTTCAAAAACCCCGTGGTTCAGCAATGGAACTTGACTACGGAACACCAGTTCGGAGCGAACTGGATGGGGCGCATCTCCTACGTCGGCAGCCAGACGCATCACCTGCAGTGGTTTTTCGGCGACGTGAACGTACCGGTCACGCAGACGCCCAACGTCACTATTCAAAACCAGCGCCCGCTTCAGCCTTGGGCGAATTTCGACGCGACGCGGAGCGGTGCAAAGCAGAATCTCGATCAGCTTCAGTTGGAATTGAACAAGCATTTTGCCGGCGGCTTCCTGGTGCAAGCCGAGTACCAGTGGACACGCAGCCTCGACAATGTTGATCCCACCGGAGGCCCGCAAAACTGGCACTTCCCTGACCTCGACTACGGAAACTCGAGCTCCATACGGCGGCACCTGCTGGTGGTCAATTACGTTTACGAACTGCCGGTCGGGCAGGGCAGGCAATTCTTCAGCGGATTGCACGGGGCCGGCCAAGCGGTCTTCGGCGGGTGGGAGGTCTCCGGCATCACGAGCTATGGAACCGGCTTGCCGTTTTCGGTAAGCTTCAACGTCCCCTCAAGCTATGTGGGGTGGTGGGGCGGGCGCGCGGACCGGGTCTCAGGCGCGTCCCTGTATTCCGACCAGCAGGCCGGATCGCACGACATCATAAGCGGCGTGCCTTGGTTCAATCCCGGAGCGTTTGCGGCCCCTCAGCCCTGGACGTGGGGAGATTCCTCGCGGGATTCGGTTTTCGGTCCGGGCTTTTGGGACTGGGATATGAGCGCTCTGAAGAATTTCAAGCTCACAGAGCGCTTGCAATTGCAGATTCGGGGTGATTTCCTCGACGCCTTCAATCACTTCAATCTCGGCGGCCCCAGCGCCGCAATCGGCGATACGCGGGATGGCGGTCCGCCCGCCCCCACCGCCGGCATGATTTTCGGCGGCTCCGGCAATCGCACAATTCAGGTGGGCGCCCGGCTCCAGTTTTAGTAAGTTGGAGCGGCTCCATCAGCCTGATCCTGTAGAGCTGACTTCTGAGCCAGGACGCTAATACCGATTGTACGTGGGGTTGTAGTGCGGGCGGGGATGCGAGTCAACGAAGGCGGCAACGTCGAACGCCTGCTGCACACTGAGGCTGCCGGGCTTGGTGGGCGGCATGTTCGCCTTCACGAAAGCGGCCATTTTAGGCGCTTTGCTCATCCCGGCGCCGTCGTTGATTGAATGCGGCCCCCAAAGCGGCGGCGACATCCCAGGAGCGCCCTGCCCGTTTGCTCCGTGGCACATGCTGCATTCCTGCTGATATATCCGGGCGCCCGCCTGCATGTCAACGTGGGCCGGCGCGGTAAGGCGGGGCAGCCCGCGTCCCTGCACCGTTGAGCCCATCGGTATGCCCTGCGAGAGCCAGTTCATGTAGGCGATCATGGCGATCATCTCACGGCTGCTGTCGGGCAGGGGCTTGCCGTTCTCGCTGCGAACGAAGCACTCGTTCAGCCGGTCCTGGACGGTGATCACCCGCTTGGCGCGCGGGCTGTACCACGGGAAGAGCGTCGTCACACCGGCCAGTGGCGAGGCGTAGGCCACGGTTCCGCCGTCTATATGACAATCGCTGCATTTCATATTGTTTCCTACGTACGAAGCGGCGTATTTCGGCGTGTTCATCATGATGTTCTTGCCGAGCCGGATGAGGTCGCCCTTCGGGCCCTTGGGAATGGACGAGCTGGGCGGCACGCGCAGCGGGACTGCGGGCTGGGCCGCCGAAGGGCGCGGGCGTCCCGCGGCGGCAGAAATGGCAGCGGCGGCGAAAAGCGCCAGCGCCGCGAAAATAGTTTGCTTGAACATGATACCTGCCTTCAGAGTCACCAGCCTTCGCCCATGGTAACCATCCGGGAGCGGAAGTAGCGCAGCACGGCAG